>NZ_JBPGXU010000138.1:0-9064 GCF_056755675.1 Luteibacter sp. KNZ12-1A
CCAATCGAGTCGCCCGGTCAGGAACAGACCTAGTGGGAGCTTGGGAACAGCCCTGTGGGAGCCGACCTTGTCGGCGATCCCGCGGCAGCGGGCCAGATTGAGGCAAGCACCCATCGCCGACAGGGTCGGCTCCCACAGGCATCCTTTCCCGAGCGACGGTGCAACCGGAGCGACGAGGGTGGCGGCCGACGGCTCCGCCTGCCGCGCTTCCCGGACTTCCGTGAAGAACCTCTTTATTTCGCCCTGGGCGCAAGTGTCTGGTAGACGAGATCGCCATGGGGCTCCCTGCCGTTACGACTGGCGCGAATGACGAAGCTGGCACCGGGTGCCCCGTCGCCCACGCGAACCAGGTGGGTGAACGCGGCTATCCCCTCTGAATTGACGGCTTCGCTTATCCAGGCTGCCGGGTATCCCGCGTAGGTCAGTTGCGAGTGGGTTCCGTTGGGGTCTTCGATATGAAACCGCACTGTACCGAACGTTATCGGCTTACCCACCTTGTCCACCAACTGCACGGTCGCTGCGATGACAACGGCAGTTCCCGCCGTGATGGACTCGTTACCACCGCTCAAGACGTTGATGGCGGTGGGAGTCGCGTCGGAAACCCGTATCGTGAAATCGGCATTGACGTCATCGCCCGCACTTTCGGGCGCCGTTACCCGAACGACAGCGGTTCCCGGAGTCCTGCCGGATAACAGCGTGTCCGTCGGCATGACAGCGCCAGAACCGTCCGTCAATCCATAACTATCCTCAACAGGGATTCCCGCCACGATGAAGGCTGTTCCCGTCGGGTTCGCCGAGTCCTTCACGGCAAAACGAACGGCGTGCCCCGCGGCCGGCCGGCCCTGCGCGTCAAATGCCATGACAAAAAGCGGGAAGACCACGCTGTCGCAATCCACCGTCCTGTCGAGCTCGCCAAATGCTTGCAATCGCGCGACGGGTTCCCGGCGCTTGCTCCTTTCCCGGCGCAGTTTCTTGATGAGAGCCTGCGGGATGACAACGGGTTCATTCATCTGAAGTGTCCTTATTCAGAAGATGACGGATGTGCAGCGCGGAATCGAGGCAAGTCGCCATCGACCGGCGCGATCCATGCGAGTAGGCAAGTAAAGGTCAGAGGTACGAAAGGTCAAGCCCGATCGCCTGCGATCGATGGCAGGCGTCACGTCGCCGGGATGGCAAGCGTCCTGTAGGTGAGATCGTGGTATGGCGCCCTGCCGTCGCGGCTCATGCGAATGGCGAAACTCTTGCCCGGCGCGCCGTCACCCACGCTCACGATGCTGTAAAAGCCGACCTTTCCTTCGGAATCGACGGAGAAGGCCGTCCAAGCAATCGGATTCTCTGGAGACTCCAGCTGGGAGTGGGTGCCATCCGGATCCTCGATGTGAAAGCGTACCGTGCCGTAGGGAATCGGTTTTCCCGCCGCATCCAGCAGCTGAACGATTGCTTCTACGAGAACCGCGGTGCCCACCTGGAACGATTCGTCGCCGCCGCTCAGAATCTTGAATTGCGCCGGTGTCGCATCGGAAACCCGAATCCTGTAGTCCGCATGTATGCCCTCTCCACCACTCAGGGGTGCGGTCGCCCGAACGAACACCACTCCCGGCGACTTGCCCGACCGTAGCGCCTCGGTGGGCATGACCACGCCAGCGCTGTCGGTCATGCCATAGCCGGCGATGGCAGATACACCATCCGCGAGGAACGTCGTGCCCGTGGGATTCTCCGGATCGTCCTCCCGCACGGCGAAGCGAATGACCTGACCCGCCGCGGGCTCGCCCTGTGCCTCGAAAGCCGCGACGAAGAGAGGATAAATATCGATGCCAGGATCGACTGTCCTGTCGGGCGCGGCCAACGCTTCCAACCGTGCCACGGGCATACGGCCTTCGTGCGTCCGCCGCCACTGCGCCTCAATGAGTTCCTTGGGAATGAGCCGTGCCTTTTTCATCTGACAGTCCTTGTTCAGTAGTTGGTGAATCGGGAGAGACCAAATAACGCCCGCGACGACGAAAGAGCAAGCACGGCGAATCGTCGACGCCCCGCTTTCGCTGCGTGGTTTCGGCCCCGCCGGTCCTATCCGGCGGATTCACCGGGGTTTTAGCGCAACCCGTGGCTTGCGATGCCCGACGCTGCCTGGCAGCTTGCGGACCCACTGGCATCCTTGCTAGCCTGATAGTTCACCAGCGAACTATTATCCAGCGAAATGTCCAGCCTCCAACCTTGTGTCGATGCGCTCTACGAGGGGGTCGGCCGCGTCGCCGACCGTATCCCGGAGCTGCCGAAGTCCGAGGTGATCCTCGTGCGCCTGCTGATGTTGACGGCCGGCGCCCTGCTGCGTGAGTTCGAGAGCAAGCTCAAGCCCCACGGCCTCAACGACAGCGATTTCCGCACGCTGATGATGCTGTACAGCAGCGAGGACGGCAGCGCCACGCCGGGCGAGCTTTGCGTGCTCGCCGAGCAGAAGCCCACCAACATGACGCGCATCGCCAACGTGCTGGCCAAGCGCGACCTCATCTCCCGCTCGCACGCCACGCATGACCGGCGCCAGGTGTTGCTGCGGATCACGCCAGCCGGCCGGCGTTTCGTCGCCAAGCTGCTGCCACCCATGTTCCCGGCCGTGGCGGAGTCGTTCGCCTGCTTCAGCGCCGCGGAACGGAAGACCTTCGAAAAGCTGCTCAAGAAACTCGCCCTGCACATCGACCGCACGGTCGACACGGACGCCAGCCCATGATTCGTACCTCGCTCCGCCCCACCCTGCTCGCAGGCGCCGTGGCCGTGTTGCTCGCCGCCTGCCACGTGCCGGCGAAGATCGATCGGCCGGCACTACGCGAGGAGGCGCCCCTGGCGGGCCTCTCCACCGGCACCCGTGCCGGCTGGCCCGCGGCCGACTGGTGGCGCGTCTACAACGACCCGCAGCTCGACACCCTGATGGACCTCGCGCTGCGCGGCGCGCCGGACCTCGTCCAGGCCAGGACGCGCGTGGAGTCCGCCGAGCAGAACATCCGCGTGGCCGCCGCGCCGGCCGGCCTGCGCGTCGACGGCAGCGGCCAGGTCGCGCGCCAGCGGATGAGCGAGCACGGCCTCATTCCTTCGCAATTCCTCGGGTTCACCTGGTACAACCAGGCCGACCTCGGCATCCAGGTCCGCTACGACTTCGACTGGTGGGGCAAGAAGCGTTACACGATCGAATCCGCGATCGACAGCGCACGCGCCGCCGAAGCGGAACGCTCGGCCGCTTCGCTCAACATCCAGGCGGTGGTCGCGGACACCTATTTCGGATGGCTCGCCGACGAGTCCCGTGTCGCCCTCGCCGATCGCCTCGTCGCCGCGCGGGAGCGTGCCTTGCGCATCGCCGAATTGCGGGTGAAACAGGGCGTGGACGAACCCGACACGGCGCAGCAGGCGCGGGCCGAACTGGCCGGCGCACGGCAGCAACGCGTCGCGCTGCAGGGTTCGGCGGATATCCGCCGCGCCTCGCTCGCCACCCTGGTCGGCGTGTCGCCCGCCGAGCTTCCCACGTTGACGCCACGGCCCCTGCCGGCGGTGACGCCCGGGCTGCCGACGGACGCCGGTACCGATCTCATGGCACGCCGGCCCGATATCGCCGCCAGCCGCTGGCAGGTGGAAGCCGCGCTGCGCCAGACCGACGCGGCGCGCGCGCAATTCTTTCCCGACGTGAGCCTGAGCGCCATGGCAGGCCTGTCGAGCATCGACATGGACAAGGTCTTCTCGGCCGACAGTCGCGTCTTCTCCCTCACGCCGGCCATCCATCTGCCGATCTTCGAGGGCGGCGCACTGGAAGCCAATCACGGTGTCAGCCGCGCGCAACTCGGCGCGGCGGTCGCCCAGTACAACGCCGCCGTGGCGAGCGCCGCGCGCGACGTGGCGACGCAGGCGCTCGGCGCCCAGCAGATCGCCGCGCGGCGCGCGCAGCAGGACGCCCAGGTCGAGGCCGCTAACGCCTTGCTCGCCAGCGCCCGTGCCCGCGCCGCGCGCGGCGTTCGCGACGATCGCGAATCGCTGGCGACCGAAGCCGCGCTGATCCAGCAACAGGACATGGAGGCCGACCTCCATGGCCAGGCCCTGGCCACCGACGTCGCCCTGATCAAGGCACTCGGCGGCGGATACCGCGCCGAAACCATCACATCCCCTTCCACGCCTCGCACGAACGGAGCCACGAGCCCATGAGCGCCAATTCCACCGACACGCCGCGCGCACAGGACGATGGCGGCAACGCGCCGAAGGACAAGCGCAAGCGCGCCCGCGCGCTATTGATCGCGCTGACCGTCTTCGTCCTCGCCGCGATCACGTGGGTCCTGCTCTGGCTGTTCGTTTTCTCCACCAGGGAGACCACCGACGATGCGTATGTCGGCGGCAACCAGGTGGGTATCTCGGCCCAGGTGCCGGGCATCGTCGTCCGCGTCTAGGCCGACGACACGCAGCGGGTGAACGCCGGGCAGGTGCTCGTCCGGCTCGACCCCACCGATGCCGACGTCGCCCTGCGCAAGGCCAGCAGCGCGCTCGCCCAGGCGGTGCGCCAGGTACGCCAGCAGACGCAGTCGGCGGCGGGCGCGGACGCCTCGCTCGTCGCCCGGCGGCAGGACCTCAAGCGCGCGCAGGACGACCTCAAGCGTCGCCTGCCGTTGCTCGCTGAAAAGGCCGTGGCGCCCGAGGAAGTGCAACACGCACGGGACGCGGTCACCAGCGCGCAGTCCGCGCTCGACGCCGCGCAGCGCCAGGCCGACGCCGCCCGCGCCCTGGTCGACGGCAGCGACGTGCAGGGCAACCCCGCCGTGGAACAGGCCCGCGCCAATTTCCGCCAGGCCTGGGTCGCCGCGCAGCGCAACGCGATCGTCGCCCCGATCGATGGCTATGTGGCCCAGCGCAGCGTGCAGGTCGGCAACAGCGTGCAGCCCGGCCAGCAACTGATGACCGTGGTGCCGCTGCACGACCTGTGGGTAGACGCGAACTTCAAGGAAAGCCAGCTGCGCCATGTGCGCATCGGCCAGCCGGCGAAGATCGAGGCGGATATCTACGGTGGCGGCGTGGAATACCACGGCAAGGTGGTGGGCCTGGGTGCCGGTACCGGCAGCGCGTTCTCGCTGCTCCCCGCGCAGAACGCCACCGGCAACTGGATCAAGGTCGTGCAGCGCGTGCCCGTGCGCATCGCGCTCGACCCGCAGGACCTCGACAAGCATCCGCTGCGCATCGGGCTGTCCACCGCCGTGACGGTGGACATCACCGACGACAAGGGTGACGTGCTAGCGAAGCAGCCGTCCACGACGCCGGTCGCCCAGACCCGGGTCTACGACGAGGTCGCCGCGAAGGCCGATGCCGCCGCCGACGCCATCGTTCGTGACAATCTCGGAGCCGACGTGCCTTGAGCGACGCCGCCGCCCTTCCCGACGCCTCCCCCGCCAACGGCCCCAAGCCACTGCATGGCGGGCCGCTGGTCCTGCTGACGATCGCCGTCGCGTTCTCCACCTTCATGGAGATCCTCGACATGACGATCGTGAACGTCGCCGTGCCGCATATCGCGGGCAGCCTCGGCGTGAGCCCGAGCGAGGGCACGTGGGCCATCAGTTCCTACGCCCTGGCCAGCGCGATCATGCAGCCCCTGACGGGCTGGCTGGCGAAACGCTTCGGTGAAGTGCGCACGTTCTGTGTATCGGTGGCCCTGTTCGTCGCGTTCTCCATGCTCTGCGGCCTGGCGACGAGCATGCCGATGCTGGTGATCTTCCGTCTCCTGCAAGGCGCGGGCTCGGGCCCGATGGTGGCCTTGTCGCTGTCGTTGCTGCTGGCGAGTTATCCAAAAACCAAGCAAGGCATCGCGCTGGCGATGTGGGCGATGACGGTGGTGGTGGCGCCGATCTTCGGCCCGATCCTCGGTGGCTACCTCACCGACAATTTCTCCTGGCCGTGGATCTTCTACATCAACGTGCCCGTGGGGGCGGCGGCCGGCGTGGTGACCTGGAGCATCCTTCGCCACCGCGAGACGAAGATCGTGCGCGCGCCCATCGACACCGTCGGCCTGGCCTTGCTGGTGATCGGCGTGGGCTCGCTGCAGTTCATGCTCGACAACGGCAACGACCACGACTGGTTCGCTTCGCCGATGATCCTCACGCTGGGACTCGTCGCGCTCGTGGCCCTGGTCTTCCTGGTGATATGGGAACTCACCGCGAAGCATCCCGTGGTGGATCTCTCGCTGTTCACGCGGCGCAACTTCGCCGTGGGCGTCACCGCGCTGTCGCTGGGCATGCTCGCCTTCTTCGGCATCAACGTGGTGTTCCCGCTGTGGTTGCAGACCACGCTGGGCTACACCGCGACGTGGGCCGGCCTCGCCACCGCGCCGGTGGGCATCCTCGCCTTCCTGGTGTCACCGTTCATCGGCAAGAACATCCAGCGGCTCGAATTGCGCGCCGTGGTGACCTTCGCCTTCATCGTGTTCGCCTTCACCGCGTTCTGGTTCTCGGAGTTCAACAGCGGCGCATCGTTCGCCACGCTGGTGCTGCCACGCTTCATCATGGGCATCGCCATCGCGTGCTTCTTCATTCCGCTCAACCAGATCTTCCTCTCCGGCCTCAATCCGGACCAGGTCGCGGGTGCATCGGGACTGGCGAACTTCTGCCGTACCCTGGCGTCGAGCGTGTCCACCGCGGTGACGGTCACCCTGTGGCAGCACCGCACCGAGTCGCACCATGCCTCGCTCACCGAGTACGTGACGCATGCATCGCCCGCGACCACGACCTTCACCCAGCAACTCACGTCGCTCGGCATTCCGGGCAAGCCGGGGCTGGCGGTGGTCGACCAACTGGTGACCCGGGAAGCGGCGACGCTGGCGGTGAACGACGTGTTCTGGGGCTGTGCGCTGCTTTTCCTCGCCCTGATCCCGATCCTCTGGCTGGCGAAACCGCCGTTCGGCAACGCGGGTGGCGCGGCGGCACATTAAAACAAAGTTAGCTAAATCGATCCAAACTGCGAATGTGAAATCCGTAAACGATTACGGCCAGCTGCCGCAACTGGTGCGGCGCAATACCTCGTGGTAGCTTTCGCCGCATGGCACAAACCCTACGCATCATTAAGAAGTATCCGAACCGTCGTCTCTACGATACGGAAATCTCGAGCTATATCACGCTGGAGGAAGTCCGCCAGCTGGTGCTCGACGGGGAAACTTTCGAGGTCCGCGACGCCAAGTCCGGTGAAGACCTGACCCGCTCCGTCTTGCTGCAGATCATCGCGGAGCACGAGGAGCACGGCCAGCCCATGCTGTCGCCGCAGCTGCTCTCGCACATCATCCGCTTCTACGGCGACTCCCTGCAGGGCTTCATGGGGCCGTACCTGGAGCGCAGCCTGCAGGTCTTCCTCGACCAGCAGCAGCAGTTCCGCAACCAGCTCAACAGCCTGATGGGCCAGACGCCCTGGTCCATGCTGAACGAGATGACCGAGCGCAACCTCGACGTCTGGAAGTCGATGCAGCGCGGCTTCCTCGACGCCGCCACGGCCAAGCCGGCGGAACCCGTCCGGCCCGCTGCCCGTACGGGCAAGAAACCCAGCTAAGAAGCCCCGCCGTCGCGGGCTTGCCCCCGGCGGCGCTGCGGCGCACGATGCGCTGCCCCGCAATATCTCGCGCCCGGATGCAGGCCTCCATGCCCCGTAACGACATCGCCGTGGTCGGCGCCGGACTGGTCGGCGCCCTGGTCGCCACCCTGCTTACCCAGCGCGGTTTCCGCGTCACCGTCTACGAGAAGCGCTCCGATCCCCGCCAGGCGGGTTTCCAGGGCGGTCGCTCGATCAATCTCGCCCTGGCCGAACGCGGCCTGCATGCCTTGCGTGCCACCGGCCTTGCCGATCGCGTGCTCGAACAGGCGGTGATGATGCGCGGGCGCATGGTCCACGATCCCGCCGGCCATAGCGGCCTGCAACGCTATGGCGTGGACGATTCCGAAGTGATCTGGTCGGTGTCGCGCGGCGGCCTCAATACGCTGATGCTCGACGCCGCCGAGGCGGCCGGCGCCACGGTGCATTTCGACCAGGGCCTGGCGGGCGCGGACCTCGACGCAGGCACGCTCTCCTTGCACGATGCCCATGGCGTGGAACGCACGGTCGAGGCGCCCATCGTCATCGGCGCGGACGGCGCCGGCTCCGCGCTGCGCGCGGCCATGCACCTGCACTCGCCGTTGGGCGAGCGCGTCGAGGAGCTGGGCCACGGCTACAAGGAACTGGAGATCCCGCCAGGAAGCGATCCCGCCACTCCGTTCGCGATCGAGCGCAACGCGCTGCACATCTGGCCGCGCGGACATTACATGTGCATCGCGCTGCCCAACCGCGAAGGCAGTTTCACCGTCACCCTCTTCCTGCCCAACGACGGCGAGCATCCCAGCTTCCGCACGATCGCGGGCGCGGGCGCCGCGGAAGCGTTTTTCCGCGCCGATTTTCCCGATGCGCTGGCCCTCATGCCCGAGTTCGCGGCCGACTGGGCGGCGCATCCCGTCGGTACCCTCGGCACGCTCTACCTCGACCGCTGGCATGTCGGCGGGCGTGCCTTGCTGATCGGCGACGCCGCGCACGCGATCGTGCCTTTCCATGGGCAGGGCATGAATTGCGGCTTCGAAGACGCGGCCGAACTGGCGGACCTGTTCGCCGCGCAGCCAGGCGACGCCGCGGCCGTGTTCGCGGAGTTCGAGCGCCGGCGCAAGCCCAATGCGGATGCCATCGCGCAGATGGCATTGGAAAACTACGTGGAAATGCGCGATTCGGTCGCCGATCCGCATTACCTGCGCAAGCGCGAGCTTGGCGCGCTGCTGGCCGAGCGCTCGCCCACGCATTACCTCCCGCGTTACCGCATGGTCACCTTCACCCATCTCCCGTATGCGTACGCGCTGGAGCGCGGGCGGGCGCAGGACGTGCTGGTGGAGCAGCTGCTGCGAGGGCATGAGGCGGTGGCTTCGGTGGACATGGATGCCGCCGTGCGCACGCTGGAGGCGACGCTGCCGCCGCTGCCTGGGCAGGCGTTCGAGCGGGGGTGAAGTTCGGCTCCGTGGGAATCGCCGACAGGGTCGGCTCCCGCCAGATC
>NZ_JBPGXU010000139.1:0-8564 GCF_056755675.1 Luteibacter sp. KNZ12-1A
CGCTGGCGCGCGAACGCCCTCGCCAGAACCCCTTCGCGCGCCAGCGCGCTTCCCACCTGGAGCGTTTGGGAGCAGGGGGCGAACAGGAGGCGCTTCGGCTTTCTATTCAGGTACCACTCGCGAGCGGGGGCCCGCTTAGGTAAAATACAAATTTCCAGCACTGGCTGCTCGCATGACTCCCCTGATTTTCGTCACCGGCGGTGTGGTGTCTTCCCTTGGGAAAGGCATCGCAGCGGCGTCGCTTGCCTCGATCCTCGAGGCCCGCGGTCTCTCCGTGACCATGATGAAGCTCGATCCGTACATCAACGTGGATCCGGGCACCATGAGCCCCTTCCAGCACGGTGAGGTCTACGTCACCGACGATGGCGCGGAAACCGATCTCGATCTCGGCCACTACGAGCGCTTCGTCCGCACCCGTTTGACCGGCAAGAATTCGATCACCGCCGGCAAGATCTACGAATCGGTGATCCGCAAGGAGCGCCGCGGCGATTACCTCGGTGCCACCGTGCAGGTGATCCCGCACATCACCGATGAGATCAAGCATTCCATCCACGAGGCCACCCGCGGCTTCGACGTGGCCCTGGTCGAGATCGGCGGCACCGTCGGCGATATCGAATCGCTGCCGTTCCTGGAAGCGATCCGCCAGTTGCGCATCGAGCATGGGCCGGAGAAGTGCATGTTCGTGCACCTCACCCTGGTGCCGTATATCAAGGCGGCGGGCGAGATCAAGACCAAGCCGACCCAGCATTCGGTGAAGGAACTGCGCTCGATCGGTATCCAGCCCGACGTGCTGCTGTGCCGTTGCGAAGAGCCGCTGCCCGATGGCGAGCGGCACAAGATCGCGCTTTTCACCAACGTGCCCAAGAACGCCGTCATCAGCACGATCGACGTCGACGTCATCTACAAGCTGCCGATGTGGCTGCACGAGCAGGGCCTGGACGACCTGGTCATCAAGCGCCTCGGCCTCGACGCCGGCCCGGCCGACCTGTCCAGCTGGGAGCGCACGGTCGAGGCCGTCGAGCATCCGCGTGACGAAGTCACCGTGGCCATCGTCGGCAAGTACGTGGAGCACAAGGACGCCTACAAATCCCTGGGCGAGGCGTTGCGCCACGGCGGCATCAACCAGTCGACGCGGGTGAACCTGCGCTGGGTGGATTCCGAAGACGTGGAGGCGCGCGGCGCGCGGGCGGTGCTTGGCGACGCCGACGCCATCCTGGTGCCCGGTGGCTTCGGCAAGCGTGGCTTCGAGGGCAAGATCCTCGCCGCCCAGTTCGCTCGCGAAACCGGCATCCCGTACTTCGGCATCTGCTACGGCATGCATGCCGCGGTGGTCGAATTCGCCCGCAACACGGCAGGCCTGACCCAGGCCGATTCCAGCGAAAACGATCGCAACACCCCGGACCCCGTCATCGCCCTCATCACCGAATGGACCACCGCCACCGGTGAAACCGAACAGCGCAGCGAGCGCTCCGACCTCGGCGGCACCATGCGCCTGGGTGCGCAGGAATGCCGTCTCAAGGTCGGCACCCTGGCGCGCGAACTGTACGGCGAGGACGTGGTGCGCGAGCGCCATCGCCACCGCTACGAGTTCAACAACCGTTACCGCCAGTCGTTCGAGGACCTCGGCCTGGTGATCTCGGGCAAGTCGATGGACGACCTGCTGGTGGAGATCGTCGAGCTGCCGCGCCAGGTCCATCCGTGGTTCCTGGGTTGCCAGGCCCATCCGGAATTCACCTCGACGCCGCGCGAGGGCCACCCGCTGTTCATCGGCTTCGTCCGTGCCGCGCGCGAATACAAGGCCGTCCGCGACGGCGACAAGCTCGCCATCCGTTCCGAGGAGTCCGCCGCATGAAGCTTTGTGGTTTCGAGGCTGGTCTCGACCAGCCGCTGTTCCTGATCGCCGGTCCCTGCGTCATCGAGTCGATGCAACTGCAGCTCGACGTCGCCGGCAAGCTCAAGGAAATCACGGACCGTCTCGGCATCAACTTCATCTTCAAGTCCAGCTTCGACAAGGCCAACCGCTCGTCGGGCGCGAGCTTTCGCGGCCCGGGCCTCGAAGAGGGCCTGAAAGTGCTCGAGGCGGTGAAGCGGCAGATCGGCGTGCCGGTCATCACCGACGTGCACGAGTACACCCCGATGAACGAGGTCGCCGCCGTCGTCGACGTGTTGCAGACCCCGGCCTTCCTTTGTCGTCAGACCGACTTCATCCAGAACGTGGCCCGCGCCGGCAAGCCGGTGAACATCAAGAAGGGCCAGTTCCTCGCGCCGTGGGACATGAAGAACGTGGTGCAGAAGGCCTTCGACGTGGGCAACCACGACATCCTCGTCTGCGAGCGTGGCGCGAGCTTCGGCTACAACAACCTGGTGTCCGACATGCGTTCGCTCGCGGTGATGCGTGAGACGAACTGCCCGGTGGTCTTCGACGCCACCCATTCGGTGCAGCTGCCGGGTGGCCAGGGCACCAGCTCCGGCGGCCAGCGCGAGTTCGTGCCGGTGCTGGCGCGCGCGGCGGTGGCCGTCGGCGTGGCCGGCTTGTTCGCCGAGACCCATCCGGAACCGGCGAAGGCCTTGAGCGATGGCCCGAACGCCTGGCCGCTCGACCAGATGGAAGAATTGCTCGAGACCCTGATGGAGCTCGATGGCGCCGTGAAGCGCCGCGGATTCAAGAATCACGCTTGATCGTTCCTCCGGAACGGTATGATTGACGGAATCCGGCGCACCATGCGCCGGCATTCCAACGGCGGGACCGCAAGGGCCCCGGGGAGGCAGGCTGGATGACTGAGGACAACGCGATCCACGACGCCGGCGAACCTCGCCAGCGTGCGGCACGCATGCCGCAGTCGGGTCACGGCATCGCCTCGTTCGTCATCGGCCTGGTATCCGGTGTCGTCGTCCTGGCCGGCATCGTTTTCTCCGCGCTGATGGTCGCATCGGGCGATCCGGAACAGCATCTGCCGGTCTTCGGCTTCATCGGCCTCGTCATCTGCGCCTTTCTCGTCCTTTCCCTCGTCGGGCTGGTGCTGGGCTTCATCGCCCTGCGCCGGCAGGACCGCCGCCGCACGTTCGGCGCGATCGGGCTCGGACTGAACGCACTCATCCTGGTCGGTACCGTCAGCCTCGCGCTGGTCGGTACCTTCTTTAGTCATTCCAACTCGTAACGGGAACCGCATGACCACGTCCATCACGAAGATCCACGCCCGCGAAATCCTCGATTCCCGCGGCAATCCCACCCTCGAAGCCGAGGTCACCCTGGCCGATGGTTCCTTCGGCCGTGCCGCGGTGCCGAGCGGCGCCTCCACCGGCACGCGCGAAGCGGTCGAACTGCGCGACGGCGACAAGGGCCGTTACGGCGGCAAGGGCGTGAAGCAGGCCGTGGCCAACGTCAACACCACGATCGCCTCCGCGCTGAAGGGTTACGACGCCGCGGACCAGAAGGGCCTCGACGGCAAGCTCATCGCGCTGGATGGCACCGAGAACAAGGGCAAGCTTGGCGCGAACGCCTTGCTCGGCGTCTCGATGGCCGCCGCGCACGCCGTGGCCGCTTCGAAGAAGCAGGCCCTCTGGCAGTACCTGATGGTCGACGGTGGCGGTTCGCTGCCGGTGCCGATGATGAACATCATCAATGGCGGCGCGCATGCGGACAACAACGTCGACGTGCAGGAGTTCATGGTGCTGCCGGTGGGCGCGCCGAATTTCGCCGAGGCGCTCCGCTACGGCGCCGAGATCTTCCACGCGCTGAAGTCGGTGCTGAAGGGACGTGGCCTCAACACCTCGGTGGGCGACGAAGGCGGGTTCGCGCCGAACCTCAAGTCCAACGTGGAAGCGCTGGACACGATCCTGGAAGCGGTGGCCAAGGCCGGCTACAAGGTCGGTAGCGACATCCTGCTCGGCCTCGACGTGGCCAGCTCGGAATTCTTCAAGGACGGCAAGTACGACCTGGAAGGCGAGGGCAAGGTGTTCACCCCGGAACAATGGGTGGACACGCTGGCGTCGTGGTCGAAGCAGTACCCCATCGTCACCATCGAGGATGGCATGGCCGAAGGCGACTGGACCGGCTGGGCGCACCTCACCAAGGCCATCGGCGAAGGTATCCAGCTGGTCGGCGACGACCTCTTCGTGACCAACCCGAAGATCTTCCAGGAAGGCATCGACAAGAAGATCGCCAATGCCATCCTGATCAAGGTCAACCAGATCGGCACGCTGTCCGAAACGCTCGAGGCCATCGCCATGGCCGATCGTGCGAAATACGCGGCGATCGTCTCGCACCGCTCCGGTGAAACCGAGGACACCACGATCTCCGACATCGCGGTGGCCACCACCGCCACGCAGATCAAGACCGGTTCGCTCTGCCGTACCGACCGCGTGGCGAAGTACAACCAGTTGCTGCGGATCGAGGAAGCGCTCGGTGCCAAGGCGACGTACGCCGGCCGCAACGCCTTCCCGAGCCTGTCGAAGCTGCCCGGCTGAGTCGTGCCTTGAGTAACGCGGCAATCCTGCGCTGGATCGGCCTGATCCTCGTCATCGTCCTCATCGCGCTGCAGCTGAAACTGTGGGTCGGCGGTGGGGGCATGGCGGAGGTCGATTCGCTGCGCGAGTCGGTCAAGAAGCAGACCGAGGAAAACGCCAGCTTGCAGAAGCGCAACCAGGCGCTCGCCGCGGACGTGGAAGACCTGAAGCACGGCGAACAGGCCACCGAGGCGCGCGCGCGCCAGGAGCTGGGCCTGGTCAAGCCGGGTGAGACGTTCTACCAGGTGGTGGAGCCGGGGGCCGCGACCAGCGCGCCACCGCCTCCGCCGCCCATCGCCCCCGGCGGCCAGTGATGGACGCGCTCTGGTGCGTGGTGCCGGCCGCCGGAAAGGGTGTCCGGGCCGGTGGCGACCGGCCGAAGCAATACCAGTGGCTGGCCGGCCGGCCACTCATCGATCACACGCTGGAACGGCTCGCCGCCCATCCTCGTATCGCCGGGTTGGTGGTGGCCATCGCGGCCGACGATACGCATTTCGCGTCCACCGATACCATCGGCGGCAAGCCGCTGGTCGTCACCGTCGGAGGCGGCGAGCGCAGCGCTTCGGTCCTGGCCGGCCTGCATGCGCTGCCGGCCGGCGTGGCGGATGACGAATTCGTGCTGGTGCATGACGCCGCGCGGCCATGCGTGCGCGCCGGCGACATCGAGCGCCTGGTCGAACTGGCGGGAAGGGGGGAGGGCGGCCTGCTCGGCGCGCCCCTGCGCGATACCCTGAAACGCGCCGACGCGGGGTGTCACAGCATCGCCACCGAATCGCGCGATGGCCGCTGGCGTGCCTTCACGCCGCAGATGTTCCGCCGCGCCGCGTTGGCGCATGCACTTCGCCTTGCCGCCGAGGCGGGTATCGTGGTGAGCGACGAGGCGATGGCCATGGAGCGTATCGGCGTATCGCCCCTGCTGGTGGAAGGATCGGAAGACAATATCAAGGTGACGACGCCGGCCGATTTCGCGCTGGCCGAGTTCCTTCTAGGGAGGACACGGTAATGCGCATCGGCCAGGGATTCGACGTCCACGCGTTCGGCGAAGGCGACCACGTGATGCTGGGTGGCGTGCGCGTGCCGCATGGGCAGGGCGTGCTGGCGCATTCCGACGGTGACGTGGTGCTGCACGCGCTTTGCGACGCCTTGCTCGGTGCCCTGGCGCTGGGCGATATCGGCAAGCACTTTCCACCCTCGGACGATCGCTGGCGCGGTGCCGACAGCCGCAGCTTCGTCCGTGCCGTGGCAGCCATGTTGTCCGAGCGCGGCTATGTGCTCGGCAACGCGGACATGACGATCATCTGCGAAGCGCCCAAGGTGGGCCCGCACGCCCAGGGCATGCGCGAAATCATCGCCGCCGACCTCGGCGTGGATATCGATCGCATCAGCATCAAGGCGACCACCACCGAGACGCTCGGCTTCACCGGCCGCCGCGAGGGCATCGCCGCGCTGGCGACGGTGCTGGTGCTGCGCGCATGAGCGAGAACGAGTCGCGCGCCTCCACGCCTCGCCTGCACGACAGGCTGGAGACGATCGTCGACCTCCTGCGTCGCCGCGAAGGCCTGCTCGCGTTCGCGGGAGCCGCGCCGGACGGTGACGAGGCCGCGCTGGAAGCCGCCGATGCGGAACTCCAGGCACGGCTCGACGACCTGCATCCGGCCGATCTGGCGGACGTGCTGGAATCGTTGCCACTGGAAGACCGCCTCGCGGTCTGGCAGCGCGTGCGTTCCGATCGCGACGGCGACATCCTGCTCGAGGTATCCGACTCGGTTCGCGAATCCCTGATCGCGGACATGGACGACAGCGAAATCCTCGCCGCCGTCGAACCGCTGGATGCCGACGAACTCGCCGACCTCGTCGACGACCTGCCGACCGAGGTACTGCCCGAGCTGATGGCCAGCCTCGACGCGCAGGAGCGCGAGCGCGTGCAGGCCGCCATGTCGTACGAGGACGACCAGGTCGGCGCGTTGATGGATTTCGACATGGTCACCATCCGCGAGGACATCAGCCTCGAGGTGGTGCTGCGTTACCTGCGCCGCTTCGATGAACTGCCCGCGCAGACCGACAAGCTTTTCGTGGTCAACTCGGACAACGTGCTCACCGGCGTCCTGCCGCTGCACTGGCTGCTGGTGAACTCGCCGGAGAAGATGGTCCACGAGATCATGGCGCCCGACGTGAACACGTTCCGTCCCGAGGACGACGCCTATGACGTGGCCCAGGCGTTCGAGCGCTACGACCTGGTCACGGCGCCCGTCGTGGATGCGCACCAGCGCCTGATCGGGCGTATCGCCGTCGACGCCATGCTCGATTTCATCCGCGAAGAGAGCGAAACCGAAGCCTTGTCGCGCGGCGGCCTGCGCGAGGAAGAAGATATCTTCGCCTCGGTATGGAAGTCCGTGCGCAACCGCTGGGCCTGGCTGGCCATCAACCTGGTCACCGCCTTCATCGCCTCGCGTGTCATCGGCTTGTTCGAACACTCGATCGAGAAGCTCGTGGCACTGGCCGCGCTGATGCCCATCGTGGCGGGCATCGGCGGCAATTCCGGCAACCAGACCATCACCATGATCGTCCGCGCGATGGCGCTGGAGCAGATCGGTGTTTCGCAGGCCCGGCGCCTGTGGCGCAAGGAGATGGCGGTCTCCCTGGTCAATGGCATCGTGTGGGGAGGCGCGATCGGCATCGTCGCGTGGCTGCTTTACGGCAGCGTGTCGCTCGGCCTGGTGATGATGTCGGCGATGACTCTCAACCTGTTGCTCGCCGCGTTCATGGGCGTGGGTATTCCCATGCTGATGACGAAGCTCGGGCGCGACCCCGCGCTGGGTTCGAGCGTGCTCATCACCGCGATGACCGATAGCGGTGGCTTCTTCATTTTCCTCGGCCTCGCCACGCTGTTTCTGCTGTAAAGGCTTTCCATGAGCGACAACGAACTTCCTTTCGCCTTCGGCGCGCCGCCGCTGCGTGCCCGTTTGCGCTCGACGCCCGAGGATTTCTTCGTCGAGGAAATCCTCGGCTACGAGGCCGATGGCACCGGCGAACACGCCTTCCTCGTCGTGGAGAAGCGCGGCGCGAACACGGACTGGGTGGCGCGCGAGTTGGCGAAGTTCGCCGGTACCGCGCCGATGAACGTGGGCTACGCGGGCATGAAGGATCGCCACGCGGTGACCCGGCAGGTGTTCACGGTGCAGCTGCCGGGCAAGGCCGACCCGGACTGGTCGGCGTTTCCGCATGCCGACGTGACGATCCGTTCGCTGGGCCGGCATTCGCGCAAGATCAAGCGGGGTGCGCTGCGCGGCAATCGCTTCGTCCTCGTGTTGCGCGATATCGAAGGCGATCGCGCCGCCGCCGACGAGCGGCTGGGCGAGATCGGCCGGCGCGGCGTGCCGAATTATTTCGGTGAGCAGCGCTTCGGTCTTGGCGGCAACAACGTCGCGCAGGCGCGGGCCATGTTCGGCGGCCGCCGCGTCGATCGCGACAAGCGGTCGATCCTGCTCTCGGCGGCGCGCTCGCATATCTTCAATGGCGTGCTCGCGGAGCGCGTGGCCGCCGGTTGCTGGGATGCGCCGATGGATGGCGAGATATGGTCGCTGGAAGGCTCACGCTCATGGTTCGGCCCCGAGCCGTTCGACGATGCGCTGGCGGAACGGCTGGCGCGGTTCGACATCCATCCGTCCGGGCCCCTGTGGGGCCGTGGCGAAACGCCTGCCTCGGCCGCGGCGGGGGAGTTGGAGCGCGCGGTGGCGGCGCGCGATGAGGACCTGGCCAAGGGGCTCGCCGACGCGCGGATGGACCAGGAGCGGAGGCCCTTGCGCCTGCAACCGCGCGAGTTCTCGTGGCGTTGGCTCGAAGACGGAGCGCTGGAGGTTTCCTTCGGGCTTCCCGCCGGGGCTTATGCCACCACGGTGATCCGCGAAGTCGCGGCGACCCTGTAGCCGTCGCCGACAAGGTCGGCTCCCATCGGGGGAGCCATCGCCGCTGAAGCGGCTCCCACGACGGCGAAACTTGCCGTTATCGAGGATGGACTGTCTCTTATACACATCTCCGAGCCCACGAGCCCTCTCTAC
>NZ_JBPGXU010000140.1:0-8241 GCF_056755675.1 Luteibacter sp. KNZ12-1A
GCAGCGGCTTTCCTTACCCAAGGGACGGCGACTACCGTCGCGCCGAGGGTGGCGCCCGGCAGCTCCCCTCGCCGCACACGACGAACGCGAGGGCGAAGCCGAGCCAGCCACCCGATGAACCCCGGAAATACGCGAAGACCTTTCATGGTCTGTCGGCGATTCCATAGCAACAGCTACACTGCCAGTCGATGATCGAAGCCGAACGACTTACCCGCTGCTATGGCCCGCTGACCGCGGTCGATTCGCTGAGCCTGCGTGCCGAACCGGGACAGGTGCTCGGCCTGCTCGGCCCCAACGGCGCGGGCAAGTCCACGGCCATGCGCATGATCGCGGGTTTCCTCACGCCCACCTCGGGCACCGCGCGCGTGTGCGGCCACGATGTGCGCAAGGAACCCCTCGCGGCCAAGCGCGCCCTGGGCTACCTGCCCGAGGGTGCGCCCAGCTACGGCGAGATGACGATCCGTGAGTTCCTCGTCTTCATGATCCGTGTCCGCGGCCTGGAGCGCGACGTCGCCTTTCGCCGTTTCGACGAAGTGGTGATGCGGCTGGAGCTGGAGGAAGTGCTCGATCAGACCATCGGCACGCTATCGAAGGGGCTGCGCCGCCGTGTCGGCCTGGCGCAGGCGATCCTGCACGATCCGCCGGTGCTGATGCTCGACGAGCCGACCGATGGCCTCGATCCCAACCAGAAACACTCGGTACGCATGTTGATCGACGCGATGGCGCGTGAGCGCACGATCCTCATTTCCACCCATCTGCTCGAAGAAGTGCACGCCCTGTGCAACCGCGTGGCGATCATCGCCAATGGCCGCTTGCTCGCCGATGCCACGCCGGCGGAACTGGAGGCGCGCTCGCGCTATCACGGCGCGGTTTCCTTCAGCGCCGCGGGCAGCGCGGTATCTCGCGAGATGCTGGCGCGCATTCCCAGCGTGGCGAACGTGGAAGTCGACCCGCTCGACGGCCGCGTCACGGTGTTCCCGCGCGCCGGGCAACCGATCCTCGACGAGGTACAGTCCTTGCTGCGCACGCAGAACCTGGAAATCTCCGAGATCCAGCTCGAACGGGGCCGGCTCGACGAGGTCTTCCGGCAGATCACCACGCAACCGCGCGGGGCGCAGGCATGAGTGCGGTGCTGGCGATCGCGCGACGCGAACTCTGGGGCTACTTCGTCACGCCGGTGGCCTATGTCTTCATGGTGATCTTCCTCGTGCTGGCCGGCCTGCTCACCTTCTACACCGGCGATTTCTACGATCGCGGCCTGGCCGACCTGCAGCCGTTCTTCGACATGCATCCCTGGCTGTACCTGGTGCTGGTCCCGGCGGTGACGATGTCCATGTGGGCGGAGGAACGCGCGTCTGGAACACTCGAGTTGCTGTTCTCACTGCCCGTGACGATCTCCCAGGCCGTGCTGGGCAAGTTCCTTGCCGCGTGGGCGTTCATCGGCATCTGCCTCATGCTGACCTTTCCTATCTGGATCACGGTGAACTACCTCGGCGACCCGGACAACGGCGTCGTCATGGCCGGTTACGTGGGTAGCTGGCTCATGGCGGGCGCCTTCATCGCGATCGGCACCTGCATGTCCACCGCGACGCGTAGCCAGATCATCGCCTTCATCCTCACCGCCGCCGTCTGTTTCGTGCTGTTGCTCGTCGGCCAGCCGCAGGTGCTGGATTTCTTCCAGGACTCGGTGCCACCGAAACTGATCGGCGCGATGGGACAACTGAGCATCGCGCGGCATGCCAACGCCATTGCGCGTGGCGTGCTCGACCTGCGCGACCTCGTCTACTTCTTCGCCACGATCACCGCCTGGCTGGCGGCCAGCGTGATCGTGCTCGACCTGAAGCGGACGCGCTGACGATGCGCCATTTCCACCTCTCGCGCTCCTTCCTCCTGCGCCTCTCGCTCTTCGGCATCGCCGGCCTTTTCCTGGTGGCCATCGCGATCAGTTCCATGTCGTTGCGCACGGCGCGCATCGACCTCACGGCCGATCGCATCTACACGCTGACGCCGGGCACGCAGAATATCGTCGACAGCCTGCGCAAGCCGCTCACCCTCACCCTGTATTTTTCCGAGCATGCGACCCGCGACCTGCCGCAGTTGCGCAGCTACGAACAGCGCGTGCACGAGATGCTGCGCGAGATCGCGGTTCGCGCGCATGGCCGGATCCGGCTCAAGGTGATCGATCCGGTACCTTATTCCGACGACGAGGATGCCGCCGAAAGCTATGGCCTTACGCCCGCCACCGGTGGCAGTAATGGCGAACGCGTGTTCTTCGGCCTGGTCGGCACGGCCGGCACGGGCGACGTGCCGCCGCAGGCGATCCCGTTCTTCGATCCCGCGCGGGAGCCCTTCGTCGAATACGACATCGCCAAGCTGCTGTATGAACTGGGCATGCCGCAAAAGCCGCGGCTGGGCGTCATCAGTTCGCTTCCCGTCGAGGGCAACCTGGTGATCGGCGAACCCTCCTGGGCGGTGGTGAGGCAGCTCGACCAGCTGGCCGAGGTGACCAGCATCGACCCGGATGGACTGAAGCGGATCGATCCGGCCCTGAAGGTGCTGCTGCTCATCCATCCCAAGCGCCTGTCCGACGACGCGCAGTACGCCATCGACCAGTACGTGTTGCACGGCGGCCACCTGGTCGTGTTCGTCGATCCCGATTCGGAAATGGACAATGCGCCGCTGGTGGATGCGCACGGCGTCGTCGACGATCACGATTCCGACTTGCGCCGGCTGTTCGAGGCCTGGGGCGTGGTCTACGATCCGACCAAGGTCGTGCTCGACCGCTCGCAGGCGTTGACCATCGAACTGAACGGCAACAGCATCGGCCATCCGGCGATGCTGGGCCTGGGCGCGCAGGATCTCAACCACGACGACGTGGTGACGGCCAGCCTGCAACGGGTGAATTTCTCCACCGCCGGTTTCTTCGAGCTCGCGACCGACACCAAGGCGCGGTTGATCCCGCTGGTCCAGACCTCGGACGAAGCCGCCGTGATGTCCGCGCAGCGCGTGCGCGACGCCGCGGGCGACCCCACCAGCCTGCTGGAGAACTATGAACCGACGCACGAACGCTACGTGCTCGCCGCGCGGCTGAGGGATACCTTCCGCACCGCTTTCCCGGAACGCCACGATCGTGGTCACCTGGACCGTGCCGCGGCGCCGGGTGAAGTGGTATTGGTGGCCGATACCGACCTGTTGTCGGACCGCCTGTGGATCGACGTGCAGCCGCTCCTGGGCCAGCAGCAACTCACCCCGTTCGCGAACAACGGCGACTTCGTGGCCAACCTCGTCGACAACCTGGGTGGCTCGACGGCGCTTCTTTCCATTCGCGGCAGGGTGAATTCGCAGCGGCCCTTTACCCGTGTACGCGCCTTGCAGGCGGCCGCCGATCGCAAGTTCCTGGTCAAGAAGCGCGAACTGGAAAACGAACTCTACGAGACCCAGCGCCGTCTCACGGAATTGCAGCCGGCCAAGAACGGCGCGACGCCCACGACCGCCACCGCCGAGCAGCGCCGCGAGGTGGAGCAGTACCTGCAACGCAAGCTGGCGATCGGCAAGGAGCTGCGCGACGTGCAGCACCAGCTCAACGCCGAGATCGATGCCCTGGGCTTGCGCCTGAAGTTCATCAACATCGTGCTGGTGCCGGGCCTGGTCGCCCTGATCGGCCTCATCTACGGTTGGCGGCGCACGCGGCGCAGCCGGCGCGTGGTCTGAGCGCATGCTCGACGGCGTGCTGAAATGGATCGTGCCCTGGGAATTCTCCTGGGTCTTCCTTGCCGTCTTCGTCGCGGCGGCCTGGCTGTACGTGCGTGGGTCGCGCCGCTTGCGGGTGCCGCGGGTGCCGATGGAACGGCGCGTCGCGTTCTGGGCGGGGATGGCGATGATCTACATCGCCCTGCATACGTACTTCGATTATTTCGCGGAGCATGAGTTCTTCATGCATCGCATCCAGCAGGTGCTGCTGCACCACCTCGCGCCGCTGCTGCTCATCGCCGCGTGTCCGGGTACCGCGCTGCGCGCGGGGCTGCCCCTCGCATGGCGCGTACGGCTGCGCCGGGCGCAGCGATCCTCGCCGTGGCGCGTGTTCGCCACGCTGGCCTTCAACCCCGTTTTCGTCACGGTCTTCTTCGTCGCCCTGATCCTCGTCTGGCTGATCCCGGACATGCAGACCCTGGCGATGCTCGACTGGCGCATCTATCGCGCGATGAACTGGTCGATGGTGCTGTCGGGCCTGTCCTATTGGTGGCTCGTGCTCGATCACCGGCCCAAGCCGCCCGGCCGGATGGCGCCGGGCTGGCGGGTGCTGTCGCCGGGGATCACGATGACGCCACAGATCGTGGCCGGCGCCATCGTCACCTTCTCGAAGACCGACCTCTATCCCATCTTCGAGATCTGCGGCCGGGCGTTCACCCTCAACGTGCTCACCGGCCAGCTGATCGGTGGCGTGATCATGTGGGTGCCGGCGGCGATGATCGAATCGGCGGGCGGCCTGTTGGCCTTGCGTCAATGGTTGCGGTTGTCGCGCAACGGGCGCCTGCCACGCAGGGCGCCCGTGCGGCGGCGTGCCACGGCGGGTCAGTAGGCTTTCGGCACGCGCGACGCCTTGCGGGTGACCTTGTCCTTCTTCGGCTTGCCCTTCAACGGCGGGAGGTCGAACTCCTTGTCGGGACACATCTTGTCGGGCACCTGGTCGAGCAGGTGGCGGATAAGGTCGAGGCGCCCGGTCTTCTGGTCGTTGAAATCGGCCACGAACCAGGGGGCGTCCCGGGTATCCGTGCGCTGGATCATCGCGTCGCGCAGGTCGCCCATCTCGGCGTACTTTTCCCTCGCCTTCAGGTCGACCGGCGACAGCTTCCAGCGCTTCAGCGGATCCGCCGCGCGCTCGGCGAAGCGCTCCTCCTGCTGGTCCTGGTCCACGGAAAGCCAGTACTTGAAGAGCAGGATGCCGTCATCGGTGAGCTGCTTCTCGAAGGTGGGACAAGCCTTCATGAAGGCATCGTATTGTTCGTCGGTGCAGAAGCCCATGGCGGGTTCGACCACGGCGCGGTTGTACCAGCTGCGGTCGAACAGGACGAGCTCGCCCGCCTGGGGCAGATGGGCCACGTAGCGCTGGAAGTACCACTGCGTGTCCTCGCCCGGGGAAGGCTTGCCGAGCGCCACGACGCGCGCGGCGCGCGTATCGAGCTTGTCGGTGATCGCCTTGATCGTTCCGCCCTTGCCCGCGGCGTCGCGGCCTTCGAAGATCACCACCATGCGCTTGCCGGTGGCGCGCAGCCAGCGGGTGAGGCCCACCAGCTCGACCTGCAATTCCTCGAGCGCTTTTTCGTAAGCCTTGTTCTTCTTGCCCATCGACGTGTTCCGCGGGGGAGGTGAGGGCATTGTGCGGCAAGACGCCCTCAGCCGCCCGCGGTCAGCGTCTGCAGCTCGTCGGCCTGGTGTTCGCGGGTGAGGGTGTCGATCAGTTCGTCGAGGTCGCCCTGCATCACCTCGGTCAGGCGGTAGAGGGTGAGGTTGATGCGGTGGTCGGTGATCCGGCCCTGTGGGAAGTTGTAAGTGCGGATGCGCTGGCTGCGATCGCCGGAGCCCACCTGGAGCCGTCGCGATTCCGCCTGCGCGGCGCTCTGCTTGCTGCGTTCGGCATCCAGCAGGCGTGCCTTCAACAGGCTCATCGCACGGGCGCGGTTCTTGTGCTGGCTGCGCTCGTCCTGGCACTCGACCACGGTGCCGGTGGGCAGGTGGGTGATGCGGATGGCCGAATCGGTCTTGTTGACGTGCTGGCCACCGGCACCGGACGCGCGGAAGGTATCCACCTTGAGGTCGGCGTCGCGCAACTCGATGTCGTCCACCTCGTCCTGCTCAGGCAGGATCGCGACGGTGGCCGCCGAGGTATGGATGCGGCCCTGCGATTCCGTTTCCGGCACGCGCTGCACGCGGTGCGTGCCCGATTCGAACTTCAGCTTCGAATAGGCGCCACGGCCTTCGATGCGGGCGACGATTTCCTTGTACCCGCCGTGTTCGCCTTCGTTGGCGTTCAGGATTTCCACATGCCAGCGCTGGCGCTCGGCATAGCGCGCGTACATGCGGAAGAGGTCGCCGGCGAAGATCGCCGCCTCGTCGCCGCCGGTGCCGGCCCGGACTTCGAGGAACAGGTTGCCTTCGTCGCGTGGATCCCTGGGCAGCAACAGGACCTGCAATTCGCTGTCGAGCCGGGCCAGCTGCGACTCGATGCGTTCGATATCGTCGGCCGCCATGTCGCGCATCTCGGGATCGTCGAGCATCGCCCGGGATTCCGCGAGTTCGCGCTCGGCCCGGTCGTGGTCCTTCAACGACAAGGCGACGGGTTCGAGCTGGGCGTATTCACGCGAAAGGTCGCGGAAGCGCTGGCCGTCGGCGAGGACGTCCGGCTGCGCGAGCAGCAGGCCGATCTCCTCGTGGCGTTCGGCGAGGGCTTCGAGTTTGCGGCGGATCGAGGGGGTCATTCGGGGCACGAGGTCCGGCTGTAGCCGTACATCATGCGGAAACGTCGTCGTCCGGGTCCAGTCCGTAGAGCCGGCCGGCGGCATGGAGCAGGTCGAGATCGCCGGACATGGCCGCGTCGCGCAGGCGTGCGCTGGGCGTATGCAGGAGCTTGTTGGTCAGGGTGTTGGCCAGGAAGGCGAGGGCCTCGTCGGCGGGACGACCCCTGGCCAGCATCGCCTGCGCCTTGGCCAGGACCTCGTCGCGCTGGGACTCGGCGGCGATGCGCATGTCCACGGCGGGATTGCGCAGGCTCAGGGCGCGGCGCCAGGCCATGTAGCGCTCGACCTGAAGGTCGATGATGGCGTCCGCCTCGCGGGCCGCGAGTTCACGCGAGCGGCGGTTCTCGTCGATCACCTGCTTGAGGTCGTCGATGCCGTAGAGGTAGACGTCGTCGAGCTGGGCGACCTCGGCCTCGATGTCGCGCGGCACCGCGATATCGACCATGAACATCGGCCGGCGCCGGCGGGCGGCGATCGCGTCGGCGACCATGCGGCGGGTCACCACCGGCTGCCGCGAGGCGGTGGAGGTGATGACGATATCGGCCTCCGCGAGGTGGCGGGGCAGGTCGGCCAGCGAGATGGCGTAGGCGCCATACCGGCCGGCCAGTTCCTGCGCGTTCTCCAGGGTGCGATTGGCGACGATCAACCGGCGTACGCTCTTGTCGGCGAGGTGGCGCGCGGCCAGCTCGATCGTCTCGCCGGCGCCGATCAGCAGCACGCAGGCCTGGCGCAGGTCGGTGAAGACCTGCTCGGCCAGCCGCACGGCGGTATAGGCGACGGACACCGTATGCGCGCCGATCCGGGTATCCGTGCGCACGCGCTTGGCCACGGCGAACGTGTGCTGGAGCAACCGTTCCATGGGGGCGCGCAGGCTCTGCGCGGACCGCGCCTGCTGGTAGGCGTCCTTCACCTGGCCGAGGATCTGCGGCTCGCCCAGCACCATGGAATCGAGCCCGGTGGCCACGCGGAACATGTGGCGAACGGCGTCGTGTTCGTCGTGCCGGTAGAGGAACTCGTCGAGGCGTTGCGGGGTCAATCGGTGTTGCCGGGACAGCCACTGGCCGGGCACCGCCTCGAAACCTTCCGCCACGCTGCAATAAAGCTCGGTCCGGTTGCAGGTGGAGAGGATCATCGCCTCCTCGATCCCGGGTTGCCGGGTGAGGTCGCCCAGCGCCTCCGGTGCCACCGTGGCGTCGAATGCCACCTGCTCGCGCAGGCTGACCGGCGCGGTGAGGTGATTGAGCCCGAGGGCGATGAGTGGCATGACGGGCTTGGGTCGGCTTGGGTGGCGTCGGCTAAGCTAAGGGCGCATTGTGCGCTCACAAGGCGTCGGGCGCTTGCAGACGCCTATCGGGAATGACGGAGAGTAGTGTGCTGAGCGGTCGGTCCAAGTTCAAGCAAGTGCGGCATTTTGTGGTCCTGGCCGCGGTGGCGGCGGCGCTGGGCGGTTGCGTCACGGCCCCCGTGGAGGCGCCAAAGGCCATTCGCACGGGCGTGCAGCCGCTCGACCGCCTGCAGGTGGCCATCGTCCCGCCCGAGCGCGATCTCCAGGCCCAGCTGATGGCCGGCGACTTCGCCCTGGCCGCCAGCGACCTCAAGGGCGCCTCGGAAGCCTATGGGCGGGCCGCCCCACTCAGCGACGACCCCAAGGTAGCCGCCCGGGCCACCGAACTGGCCCTGGCCGTGCACGACCAGGCGGCGGCCGGCAAGGCCCTCGACCGCTGGG
>NZ_JBPGXU010000141.1:0-8009 GCF_056755675.1 Luteibacter sp. KNZ12-1A
CCTTGTCCTGGCCTTTTTCCGACGCCACGCCGCCGATGGCCACGCCCGTCGCCGGAAGCGGCACGCGCCGCACGAAGCCCGCTTTCGCGTCGTACTGGTCGGCCCACCAGTCGGGGCCGGCACTGCGCACGACGAGGAAACCATCGCCGAGCGGCGTCACATGCTGGATGGCGCCTTCGCCTTCGGCGAGAACATCGACGGCCTTGCCATCGGCTCCTATCGTGACGATCTTGCCGCGCGGTGCGCCGGCGAAAGTCACCACGTAGAGGCGTTCGCCCACCCAGCTGGCCGAACGCACGTCGGCCTCGTGGCCCAGCACGCGTTTGAATTCGCCATGGCCCCTGCGCAGGTAGACCTCGGCGGGACCGCCGTCGCCTTCGTTGGCCAGCAGCGCGGTGGACGTTCCGCCTTCACCTTCCATGAGGATGTACTCGGCGACGTGCGAGTAACCCTCGCCGAACACGACACGGTCCTTCGCCACGGGCTCGCCGATGACGTGGTGGGCGAGGTAGGCGTCGAACTCGCGCAAGGGCTTGCCGGCGGTCGGCGCGTCGAAACGCGCGTAGGTCACGCCCTTTTCGTCGGCATCCCAGGCCAGCGCCTGCGGCGTGGTGCCGCCACCGGCGAACGGCAGCTCGTCGCCGAGCGGCTTGCCTGTCTTCGTATCGAGGATATGGATGGTGGTGAGTTCGCTCCCGCCTTCGGCCGTTCCATAGGCGAGGTAGCGACCGCTCGGCGACGGCCAGTAGGCGGTGATGGCCGTGTTGCCGTCACCCTTGTTGAGGTCCACCAGCGTGCGTGTCTCGCCGTCGGGCCAGGCCTTCGCCACGAGTACCGGCTGGGGCTGCGGGGGCGTGTTCTCGAAGTAGAACAAGGTGCCGCCCGCCAGCGTCGGCGACGATCGCGTCGTGGAGGTGATGGATAGTTCGCGGATGCGCGCGCTCAGCGTCTTGCCCAATGGCATCGCGCCGATGGCGGCCTCGGTATAGGCGTTCTGCGCCTCGATCCACTTCGTCACGTCCGCTGCGTCCGGATTTTCCAACCAACGGTAGGGATCGTTCACCGGCTGCCCTGCGAGGCTTTCGGATACCACGCGCTTCGGTGTCGGCGGCGGTTGGGGCGCGGCCGCCTGGGCGGCGAAGGCGACGAACAGGCTGGCGGCAAGCAGGCGTGGAACGATGGCGCGCATGGGTGAACTCCGGGGGAGGAACGCCGAGCGTAGCAAAGCGCGCCACCCCGGGTGAGAGCCGACCCTCGTGGGAGCCGATCCTGGTGGGAGCCGACCTTGTCGGCGATCCCGCGGCAGCGGGCCAGGTTGGGGCAAGCACCCATCGCCGACAGGGTCGGCTCCCACCGGAAGAGGGCCGCGTTATGCTTGAACGATTTGCCCGACCCGGAACCTGCACGATGCGTGTACTCGCCGCCGCCCTGATTACCGTCCTCGCCGCCGCACCGGCCATGGCCGCTACGCAAGGCCCCGCCGCCGCGCCTGCGGCTACGATGCCGCTGGACATGGAAACGATCATGGCCGATCCGGACTGGATCGGCCCGCCGGTGGAAGATGCTTACTGGGGCGTCGACGGCAGCCAGGTCTATTACTCGCTCAAGCGCGACGGCAGCCCGGTGCGCGATCCATGGCGCGTACCGGCGAACGGCGGCAAGCCGGAGCGGTTGGACCCGGCGGCCGCCGCGAGCGCCGATGGCGGCACTCCCGTATTCGATCGCGGACGCCGGCACGCCGCGTTCGTCCGTCACGGCGACATCTTCCTGCGCGATCTCGCCACGGGCGCCACCGTGCAAGTGACCCGCACGGCGGCCAAGGAGCGCGATCCGCGCTTTTCCATCGATGGCCGCCTGCTGACCTTCCGCGCCGACAACGACTGGTTCGCCTATGCACTGACCGGCGGCCCGGTGGTGAAGGCCGCGGACCTGGAAGAAAAAGACGATCCGCAGGCGAAGAAAACGGACGACCTCGCCGACGACCAACAGTCGTTGTTCAAGACGCTACGTGGCCTGCGTGCCGACGAAGAGGCGATGAAGGCCGATGCCGACGCGCTGGCCGCGGCCGATCCAGGCCGGGCGCCGAAGCCCTTCTGGCTCGGCAAGAACGTGAGCATCGCCGACACCTCGTTGTCGCCGGACGGCCGCTGGATGCTGGTGGTGACCCAGGCCAAGGACGCGGATGCGGGAAAGATCGCCGACCTCACCCATTACGTGACCGAATCCGGCTACGCGGAAACCGAGGCGACGCGTGCCTACGTCGGTCGCAACGATCCCGCGCCACAAACCCTGCGACTGCTCGACCTGAAAACGCACGCCACGTTCGAGCTCGACACGGCCACGCTGCCGGGGATCGGCGACGATCCGCTGGCGGACATCCGCGCAAGGACCATCGCCGCGCTGCGCAAGGATGGCAAGGGCGACCGTGCCGATGCGCTCGCCGCACCGAAGAAACGGCCCGTCATCGTCAACGGCGAATACAGTCCCGGCATGGTCTGGAGCGAAGATGGCGGCGAAGTGGCCGTGCAATTGCGTGCCATCGACAACAAGGATCGCTGGATAGCGACGGTGGATTTCGATCGCCATGCGCTGGTCGCCCAACACCGTCTCACGGACAAGGCCTGGATCAATTGGGACGGCAACGATTTCGGCTGGATGCGCGATGGGCGCACCCTCTGGTACCTGAGTGAGGAGTCGGGCTACACGCAGCTCTACACGAAGCCACTCGGCGGAAAGGCCAAGGCGTTGACGTCGGGCCGCTTCGAAGTGGACCACCCCGTGCTCAGCCCCGACGGCACGCGCTTCTACGTGCGCGCGAACAAGGTGGCGCCGTATAGCTACGACATCTACGGCGTGCCGGCCACGGGTGGCGATCTCGTCCGGATCACCCGGTTCCAGGGCCTGGACGATTTCAGCCTGTCGCCGGACGGCAGCCGTCTCGCGGTGCTTCACTCGGCGCCATACGTGCCATCCCAGCTGGCCGTGGTCGGCGTGGACGGCACGGCGACACACGAGCTCACCGATACGCGCAAGCCGGCGTACGCGGCGCGTGACTGGATCGCGCCGAAGATCGTCGAGGTACCCTCGCGGCACGGTGCGGGGACGATATGGGCGAAGTTCTATGGCCCCGCCGACGCGGCCGCGGCGGCATCCCGCCCGGCGGTGATCTTCGTCCACGGCGCGGGTTACCTGCAAAACGTACATCTGTCCTATCCCGCCTATTTCCGCGAGCAGATGTTCCACAACCTGCTGGTGCAGCGCGGTTACGTGGTGCTCGACATGGACTATCGCGCCTCCAAGGGCTACGGCCGCGACTGGCGCACCGCCATCTACCGGCGGATGGGCCATCCCGAACTGGACGACCTGCTCGACGGCAAGGCCTGGCTGGTGGAACGGCAAGGCGTGGACCCGAAGCGGATCGGCATCTACGGTGGCAGCTATGGCGGCTTCATGACGCTCATGGCCCTGTTGCGAGCGCCGGGAGAATTCGCCGCGGGCGCCGCGCTCCGGCCGGTGACCGACTGGACCAGTTATAACCACGAGTACACCTCGAACATCCTCAACGACCCGCAACTGGACCCCGAGGCTTACACCACCAGCTCGCCCATCCGCTATGCCGAAGCCCTGGCCGATCCGTTGTTGATCGAGCACGGCATGATCGACGACAACGTGCTGGCCAGCGATTCCATCCGCCTGTACCAGCGCTTCATCGAACTGCACAAGAAGAACTTCTGGATGTCGCTCTATCCCATGGAGCGGCATGGCTTCGTGCATGCCGATTCGTGGTACGACGAGTACCGCCGCATCGACGAGCTGTTCCGTGGTTCATTGGAAAACCAGTCGCGCTGAACCTCGACACGCGCTAACGTATTCCTTTCCAGACGGCACGCACCCATGGCCGACGCCCGAGATATCCGCGCCGATGCGCTCCTCAACGAGATGAAGG
The DNA here is from genome assembly GCF_056755675.1 of Luteibacter sp. KNZ12-1A. Lineage (NCBI taxonomy): Bacteria > Pseudomonadati > Pseudomonadota > Gammaproteobacteria > Lysobacterales > Rhodanobacteraceae > Luteibacter > Luteibacter sp. KNZ12-1A. Next base: position 3,947 of record NZ_JBPGXU010000141.1, read on the forward strand.
ACGGCGACGGGCAGCGCCTGAAGGTTTTCCTGGGCGCCGCGCCGGGCGTCGGCAAGACGTTCGCGATGCTGTCCGCGGCGCGCGACCTGCGCCGGCAAGGGATCGACGTGGTGGCCGGGCTGGTGGAGACACACGGCCGCGCCGACACGGCGGCCCTTCTCGAAGGCATCGAGGTGTTGCCCCCGCGGACCGTGCGTTACGCCGGGCGCGAGTTCAACGAGTTCGACCTGGAGGCGGCGCTCGCACGCAAGCCGGCGGTGCTCCTGGTCGACGAACTGGCCCATACCAACCTGCCGGGAGGACGCCACGAGCGGCGCTGGCAGGACATCGCCGAGTTGCTCGATGCCGGCATCGAGGTCTACACGGCGCTCAACGTGCAGCACCTGGAAAGCCTCAACGACCAGGTTCGCCGGATCACCGGCGTGGCCGTGCGCGAGACGGTGCCCGATGCGTTCCTCGATCGCGCGCGCGACATCGTGCTGGTCGACCTGCCGCCACGCGAACTCATCGGCCGCCTGCAACAGGGCAAGGTCTACGTGCCGGAGACCGCGGCCGTGGCGCTCGATGCCTTCTTCTCGCCGACCAACCTCGCCGCCTTGCGCGAGTTGGCGGTGGAGACCGTGGCCGCCCATGTGGAAAGCGACCTGCGCGGGCACATGCTCGCCCGCGGCGGCGCCATGCCGGTGCGACGCCGCGTGATGGTGGCGATCGACGGTGCGGCGCAGAGCGAATACCTGGTGCGCATCACGCGCCGCATCGCCGAAAGGCGGGGCGCGCCCTGGAGCGTGCTCTTCGTCGATCGCGGTGGCGTGGACGGCGAACGCCGCGAGCGCGTGGATGCGGCGATGCGGGTAGCCCGCCGCCTGGGCGGGGAAGCGGTGATCCTGCGCGGTCACGCCGTCGCCGACGAACTGCTGGCGTGGGCCGACCGGGAGGGCGTGGGCCAGATCATCGTGGGCCGCACGCGCGAACGGCCGATCGCCCGGCGGCTTGGTTATTCGCTGACCCAGCAGCTGCTTCGCCGGGGCGCGCACCTGGAACTCACGATCGTCGCCACGCCGGTGGAACGCGCCAAGGCACGCCGCCGCCTGCGTTTCGCCGATGGCAACGGTTCGCGCCGCGAGTACCTCTTCGCCACGGCGGCCACCGCGGTGGCGATGGCGCTGTCGTTCGTGGCGGACCGCTTCCTGTCGGTCGCCAATCTGTCGCTGATCTTCCTTACCGCCGTGCTGTTCGTCGCGGTGCGCACGCGCATGGCGGTGGCGGTTTTCACGGCCCTACTCTGCTTCCTTGGCTATAACTTCTTCTTCGCCCCGCCCCGCTACACGCTGGTGATCGCCAACGCCGACGACGTGCTCGCCGTGGTGTTGTTCCTGGTCGCCGCGCTGGTCTGCAGCCGGCTCGCGACGCGGCTGGCAGGGCAAGTCACTTCCCTGCGCGCAGCACAGGTGCGCGCCCGGGCGCTGGTCGCCCTGGGTCAACAACTGGCTACCTCGGCCGATGCCGACGGCGTGCGTGCGGTCGCCGCCCGCGCCCTCGCGCGCACGCTCGACATCGACGTGGCGGTGCTGGCGCGGAACGCGTCGGGAGACCTCGCGATCGCCGCGTCGGTACCCGATACCTTCGCGCTTTCGACACAGGATCTCGCCGCCGCCGATTGGAGCGAAACCCACGCCGAGCCGGCCGGACACTTCACCGATACGCTCAACGGTGCCGCATGCTGGGTACTGCCGCTGGGTACCGACGGCCGCCGTGCGGGAGTCGTCGCGCTACGCTACCCGTCCGGACAGCGCGAACCGGACGCCGACCGGCGCGGCCTGGCCCTGGCCATGGTCCAGGACGTCGGGCAGGCACTGGATCGTGCGCGGCTCGCCACGGAACTGGAGAGCGCACGCGTGCAGGGAGAGACCGAGCGTCTGCGCAACGCGCTGCTTTCGTCGGTCTCGCACGACCTGCGCTCGCCACTCGCCTCGATGATCGGTGCCGCCGGCACGCTGCTGAGCTACGACACGCAGTTGCCGGACAACGAACGCCTCGAATTGCTGCAGGCCATCCTGGGTGAAGGCCAGCGCCTCGATCGTTACATCCAGAACCTGCTCGACATGACGCGCCTCGGCCACGGCACGCTGAAGCTCAATCGCGATTGGGTGGATGCCGGGGAGATCGTGGTCGCCGCCGTGGGACGCATGCGCAAGCTGTTCCCGGATGTCCGCGTGGACGTGCACCTGCCGAAGGATACGATCCTGCTGCACGTGCACCCCGCCCTCATCGAGCAGGCCCTGTTCAACATCCTCGAGAACGCGGCGCGTTTTTCACCGGCGGACGAGCCGGTGCGCGTGATCGTCCGGGCCGAGGCCGGGCGTCTCCTGGTCGACGTGATCGACCGTGGCCCGGGCATTCCCGGGGACGAGCGGGCGCGGATCTTCGACATGTTCTATTCGGTGTCGCGTGGCGATCGCGGCGGACAGGGCACGGGATTGGGCCTCGCGATCTGCCGCGGCATGATCGGCGCGCATGGTGGCGGTGTCGAGGCCTTGCCCAGTCCGGGCGGTGGCACGACCATTCGCATCTCTCTGCCCTTGCCACCCCCGCCGGACGACCGCCCATGAATCCGACCGCTCCCCGCGTGCTGGTGATCGACGACGAGGCGCAGATCCGCCGTTTCCTCGACATCGGCCTTCGCGCCGAGGGCTACCAGGTGTTCCTGGCCGCCACCGGCGAGGAAGGCCTGGGCCTGGCCGCCACGCAATCGCCCGACCTGGTCATCCTCGACATCGGCCTGCCCGACCGCGAGGGCCACGATGTGTTGCGCGAGTTGCGCCAGTGGAGCCAGGTGCCCGTGTTGATGCTCTCGGTGCGCGATGCGGAAGCGGAAAAAGTGAAGGCGCTGGACAATGGCGCGAACGACTACGTGACCAAGCCGTTCGGCATCCAGGAATTGATGGCGCGCCTGCGTGTACTCCTTCGGCAAGGCGCGAAGGCGGGACAGGCGGAGGCGCCGGTGCGTTACGACGACGGCACGTTGTCGATCGACCTCGCGCGCCGGGAAGCGATCCTCGAGGGGCAGGCGGTCGCCCTCACGCGCAAGGAGTTCGCGGTGCTGTCCTTGCTCGTCCGCCATCCCGGCCGCGTGGTCAGCCAGCAACAGATCCTGCGCGAGGTGTGGGGCCCCACGCATACGCACGACACCCACTACCTGCGCATCGTGATGGGCAAGCTGAGGCAGAAGCTGGGCGACGATCCATCCGCGCCGCGCTGGCTGAAAACGGAGGCGGGCGTCGGCTATCGCTTTCCCGCCAGCTGACCGTTCGTCCTCACGCCGGCTTCATATCCTTCGCCAGGCGCGTGATCCCCATCACAGCCCGGGCCTTCCGGGCCATTTCTCAGACTAGTCCGATGTTCTTCCCCGGCGAGCGCGTGCAGCCTCACGCGTTCATTCCCGCATGGAGCATCGCGTGCACCGTCTGCCACCTATCGCCGTATCGATCGTCGCCACCGCCGTCGCCATCGGCATCATCTACACATCCCGCGCCGCCGACGTGGATTGCACCGACGAGCACTACGTCGCCGGAGAGCGGTCGCTGCCGACGCACGACGAAGCACTGGCACAGTGCCGCGAGGAAGAACGGGCGATGACCGATGACAAGAAAGGCCACTACGAGAAAGAGCGCTCCTGCTACGACGTGACGCCGCCGGGCACGCACGGTCCGTGGCGACACGGACGTATCGCCGTGGACGTGATCGAGCGGCAAAGCGGCGACGCTTATACCTTCGAGGCATTGTGGATGTGCAAACCATCGACCGAATGAGGATGGCTCTGGTGGGAGCCGACCTTGTCGGCGATCCCGCGGCAGCGGGCCGGTTTCATGCACGGCTCGGCTTCGCGTTTGGGGGTGGCGGGGCAGAGCCGTCGGCCGCCCCCCTCGTCGCTCCGGTTGCACCGTCGCTCGGGAAAGGAAGCCGCTACGCGGCCATGTTTGATGGCTGCGCCCCGTCGCGCCCGTCGCGCCGGGCGGGGTTTCCGACTCGCCTTCCATGGCTCGGCGGAAACGGCCGGCCATCC
>NZ_JBPGXU010000142.1:0-7752 GCF_056755675.1 Luteibacter sp. KNZ12-1A
AGATGTGTATAAGAGACAGCCCCCAACACCATCAAACAACCACCACCGGAATCTTCCCGATCTTCGACCGCCATTCCTTCGGCCCCGTCTCATGCACCGACGTACCGGCGCTGTCGACCGCCACGGTCACCGGCATGTCCTTTACCTCGAATTCGTAGATCGCCTCCATGCCCAGGTCTTCGAAGGCCAGCACGCGCGACGCCTTGATCGCCTTCGACACGAGGTACGCCGAGCCGCCCACGGCCATCAGGTACACCGCCTTGTTGTCGCGGATCGCCTCGACCGCCGCCGGGCCGCGCTCGGACTTGCCGACCATGCCCAGCAGGCCGGTGGACTCCAGCATCTGCCGCGTGAACTTGTCCATGCGCGTGGCCGTGGTCGGGCCGGCGGGGCCGACGACTTCGTCGCGCACGGGATCGACCGGGCCGACGTAGTAGATGAAGCGGTTGGTGAAATCGACCGGCAACGTCTCGCCGCGATTCAACATGTCGATCATGCGCTTGTGCGCGGCATCGCGGCCCGTGAGCAGCTTGCCGTTGAGCAGGATCGTCTCGCCCGGCTTCCAGCCCTGCACTTCCTCGCGGGTGATCGTGTCGAGGTTCACCCGGCGCCCCTTGGAGGCGTCGTAGGTGAGCTTCGGCCAGTCTTCCAGCGACGGCGGATCGAGGGCGACCGGGCCGGAGCCATCGAGCACGAAGTGCGCATGGCGCGTGGCGGCGCAGTTGGGAATCATCGCCACCGGCAGGTTCGCCGCGTGGGTCGGGTAATCCTTCACCTTGATGTCGAGCACGGTGGTCAGGCCACCGAGGCCCTGCGCGCCGATGCCCAGCGCGTTGACCTTCTCGTACAGCTCCAGGCGCAACTCCTCGGCGCGATTGGACGGCCCGCGAGCGATCAGGTCGACGATGTCGATCGGCTCCATCAGTGCTTCCTTCGCCAGCAGCATCGCCTTCTCGGCGGTGCCGCCGATGCCGATGCCGAGCATGCCCGGCGGGCACCAGCCGGCACCCATCGTCGGCACGGTCTTGAGCACCCAGTCGACGATCGAATCGGACGGATTGAGCATGGCGAACTTGGATTTCGCTTCCGACCCGCCACCCTTCGCGGCGACGATCACGTCCACCTTGTCGCCGGGGACGATGGAGACGTTGACCACGGCCGGCGTGTTGTCGCGCGTGTTCATCCGCTTGCCCGCCGGGTCGGCCAGCACCGAGGCGCGCAGCTTGTTGTCCGGATGGTTGTAGGCGCGGCGCACGCCCTCGTTGACCATGTCCTCGACGCCCATGGTGGCGTCGTCCCAGCGCACGTTCATGCCCACCTTGAGGAAGACGGTGACGATGCCGGTGTCCTGGCAGATCGGCCGGTGCCCTTCGGCGCACATGCGCGAGTTGATCAGGATCTGCGCGATGGCGTCCTTCGCCGCCGGGGACTCTTCGCGCTCGTAGGCGGCGGAGAGGTTCCGGATGTAATCCACCGGGTGGTAGTACGAGATGTACTGGAGGGCGTCGGCGACGCTGGTGATGAGGTCGTCCTGCTTGATCGAGGTCATGGCGCTGCGGCTGGCTCGCGAGGCTGGCAAAAGAGCGATTTTAGCGCACCGGGCCGGTGTAAGGTGCCGGGGCCACGGCCGGTCTGTTCCAGGCACCCCAGAGAACCATGGAGTTCCCATGCGCCACCCGTTCCGCATCGCCCTCTTCGCCTGTGCCCTAGCCGCCACCGCCCTCGGCATCGCGCGGCCCGTGGTGGCCGCCCAGACCGCTCCCGAATTCGCCGGCATCGCCGCCTGGCAGAACTCCAAGCCGCTCACCATGCGCCAGCTTCGCGGCAAGGTGGTGTTGATCGATTTCTGGGCCTATTCCTGCATCAACTGCCTGCGCACCCTGCCCCACGTCACCCGCTGGTACGACCAGTACAAGGACAAGGGCCTGGTGGTGGTCGGCGTGCATTCGCCGGAGTTCCCGTTCGAGAAACAGGAAGGCAACGTGCGCGACGCCATCAAGCGCTACGGCATCCGGTATCCGGTCGCCCAGGACAACGACCTGGAAACCTGGGACGCCTGGGACAACCAGTACTGGCCGGCGGAATACCTGGTGGACCAGCGCGGCAACGTCGTCGCCCATCACTTCGGCGAGGGCAACTACCTGGAGATGGAGAACGCCATCCGCACCTTGCTCGGCCTGCCCCGCCTCGCGGATGAGAAGGCTGCCGGCGGCGACAAGGACGCCCCGGATTTCAACCAGTTGGGCTCGCCGGAGATGTACTTCGGCAGCGACCGCAGCAAGAACAACGCGAGCCCGGAAGGCTCGGACAAGGGCACGCGCGACTTCACGGCACCGTCGCGGCTGGAACTCAACCAGTTCGCCCTGGTGGGCCGCTGGGAGATCGGCCGCGACAACGCCAGCCTGGTCGGGCCCAACGGCGAGATCCGCCTGCATTTCAAGGCGAAGAAGGTACACATGGTGGCCAGCGCGAACGATCCGGTGACGGTGGAGGTGCTGGTCGACGGCAAGCCGCAGGCGCCGGTGACGGTGCAGGCGTCGCAGCTGTACACCTTGTACAGCGCGGAGGATTACAAGGATCACGTGCTGACGATCCGGATTCCGAAGGCGAACTTCCACGCGTTCACCTTCACCTTCGGGTAGAGCATCGCCGACAAGTCGGCGATTCGCTCTTGCAAGAGTGTTTCTTAAGATATATCGTACGACCACTACGTACGATATATCGGAGAACACCCATGCACCTTTTCCACCATGCCCGGCATCGTTTCCACGAGCACATGGCCGCCATCGGCCGCGGTGGCGGCCGTTTCGGCGGCGGCCCCTTCGGTTTCGACGACCGCGACGGCATGCGCGGCGGCCGCGGCGGCGGGCGCTTTGGGGGCCGCATGTTCGGCACCGGCGACCTGCGCCTGCTCCTGCTCGCCCTGATCGAGGAACAGCCCCGCCACGGCTACGAACTGATCCGCACCATCGAGGAAATGTTCGAAGGCCAGTACAGCCCCAGCCCGGGCGCGATCTACCCGACCCTCACCATGCTCGAAGAACTGGGCTACGCCCGCGTCGAGGCCGAGACCGGCGGCAAGAAGCTCTATGCCATCACCGATGCCGGCCGTGCCTTCCTCGCCGAGAACCGTGACAGCCTGGACGCCCTTACCGAACGCCTGCAGGTGATGTCGCGGCACATGCGCCGGATGACCGTGCCCAATCCGGTGCGCGAAGCCATGCATGTGCTCAAGCACCAGCTGATGAACCATCACAAGGCCTGGGACGATGCCGAAATGGCGCGCGTCGCCAAGCTGATCGAAGCCACCGCGAAGGCGGTCGCGGAGCGCCAGGGATGAGCGAACGCCATGCGATAACGCGCGTACGCCACTCGCTGAAGATGCGCCGGCTCGAAGTGAACCACGTGCGGCGCCTCACGCCGCACATGGTTCGCGTGACACTCGCCGGCGCGGATCTGGACGGCTTCGTTTCCGCGTCGCCCGACGACCACGTCAAGCTGTTCTTCCCCGTGTCCGACGGCTCGATCAACCCGCCCACGCTCGGTCCCGACGGCCCCGTCTATCCCGAGGGCGTCGAGCCCTCGCCCGCCCGCGACTACACGCCGCGCCGCTACGACGCCGCGCGCAACGAACTCGACATCGACTTCGTCCTGCACGGCGAAGGCCCCGCGTCCACCTGGGCGGAACACGTCAAGGTCGGCGACAGCCTCTGCATCGGCGGTCCGCGCGGCTCGATGCTCGTGCCGGACGATTTCGATCACTACGTGCTCGTCGGCGATGCCACCGCCCTGCCCGCGATCGGCCGCTGGCTCGAGGAAATGCCCGGGACCACGCCGGTGACGGTGCTCGTCGAGATCGTTTCGGACGAGGAACGACAGGCGTTGAAGCGCGATGTCCGCTGGTTCGTCGCCGGCGAATCGCCCAGCCTCGACGAGGCGCTGGCCGCGCTGCCGATCCCCGCGGGCGACACGTTCTGGTGGGTGGCGACGGAGTCCAGACGCGCCCGCGCGCTACGCGCACTGCTGGTCGAGGAACGGCGCATCGACAAGGAATGGGTCAAGGCCACGGGTTACTGGCAGGCCGATTGATCGCACCGAGGTACTCACGCCAGCTCCACCTCGCTTAATCTTCACCTCCCAAGAACACATAACCTTGGCGGGCTTCAGGTTAACTCTGGGCCCGTTGCAGGAGCGGAGGCGGCACGATGCGGCGAGGCAGGAAAATACTGGCATGGGTACTCGGGATCCTGATCCTGCTCGTCGTGGCGATCGTGCTGTTCATCGCCTTCTTCGACTGGAACCGGTTGAAGCCGACGATCAACGAGAAGGTCTCCGAGGCGATCGGCCGCCCGTTCGCGATCAACGGCGACCTGTCCGCGCATTGGTCGCGCGAGCCGGGTGAAGGCGGACTCGTCGGACTCGTTCCCTGGCCGCATTTCACCGCGCGCGACATCACCGTGGCCAATCCGGACTGGGCGAAGTCGAAGCAGTTCGCCACGCTGGCCACGCTGGACTTCCGCCTTTCTCCCTTCCCGCTCCTCGCCCATCGCATCGTCGTGCCGGAGATCCGCCTCGGCCAACCGCAGGTCGCCCTGGAACGCGTGAAGAACGGCGACAACACCTGGACCTTCAAGCTTCCCGAAAGCACCGGTCCGTCCGAATGGCAGCTCGAACTCAATGCCATCGCCTTCGACAAGGGCCACATCGACTTTTCCGATGCGATGAACCAGATCGTCATGGGCATCGACGTGACGCCGCTCGGCAAGGGCATTCCGTTCGACGAGATCATGGCGCAGCAGGAGAAGGATTCGCGCGCGCAGGCCAACAAGACCACCGGGGCCAGCGCCAAGGCGATGTCCAGGAGCGACGCCGACGAAAAGGACCGCCAGGACGAGACGAAGAAGAGGCAGGTCTACTATTTCGCGTGGGACGCCAAGGGCACGTACAAGAAGTCGACCGTGGCGGCCAAGGCACGCACCGGCGGCGTGCTGGCGCTGCGTGATGCCAACCGGCCCTTCCCCGTGCAGGCCGACGCGCGCTTCGGCGACACGCGCATCGCCTTCGTGGGCACGCTCACCGATTCGCTGAACATGGGCGCGCTCGACGTGCGCCTATGGTTCTCCGGCACGAGCATGTCCCATCTCTACGACCTCACCGGCATCACTTTGCCGGACACGCCGCCGTTCGCCACCGAGGGTCACCTGAAGGCCAACCTGAAGAAGGGCGCGAGCGTCTACACGTACGAGAACTTCACCGGGCGCGTCGGCGGCAGCGACCTGGGCGGAACCCTCGTCTTCGATACTGGCGGCCAGCGCCCGAGCCTCACCGGCAAGCTGAAGTCCAACCAGTTGCTCTTCAGCGACCTGGCGCCCCTGATCGGCGGCGGTTCGAACGAGGAAAAGGCGCAACGCGGTGATGCGGTGAAGCAGCCAGCCGACAAGGTCTTGCCCGTGGAGCCGTTCAAGACCGACCGCTGGAACGCGATGGACGCCGATGTGCAGTTCACCGGCGTGAAGATCGTCCACGGCGAGCGTTTGCCGATCGACAACCTCTCGACCCACCTGGTGCTGAAGGATTCCGTGCTGGTCCTCGACCCGCTGAAGTTCGGCGTCGCCGGTGGCACCGTGGGCAGCAACATCCGCCTGGACGGCTCGAAGACACCCATGAGGGGCGGCTTCAACCTCGGCGCGCGCCACCTCAAGCTGAAGGAACTCTTCCCCACCTTCGCGCCGATGCAGACGAGCTTCGGCGAGATGAACGGCGATGCCTCCCTCACCGCCACCGGCAACTCGCCGGCCGCCTTGCTCGGTAGTTCGAACGGCGAGGTGAAGCTGCTCATCAACGACGGCGCGATCAGCAGTTCGCTGCTGGAACTGGCGGGATTGAATGTCGGCAGCTACGCGGTCAACAAGCTGTTCGGCGACGAGGTGGTGAAGATCAACTGCATGGCCGCCGACCTGGTCTCGACCAACGGCGTGATGGAGTCGCGGTTGTTCGCCTTCGATACCGAGAAGGCGCTGATCAACGTCACCGGCGATATCGATTTCCGCGAAGAGAAGCTCAACCTCGATATCGTGCCGCATACGAAGGGCTTCCGGCTCTTCTCGCTGCGTTCGCCCTTGTACGTGCATGGCACGTTCAAGGACCCCGCGCCAGGCGTGCACGCCGGGCCGTTGATCCTGCGCGGCGGCGGTGCCGTGGCGCTGGCGGTGTTCGCCGCCCCGGTCGCGGCGCTGGCCGCCCTCGTGGTGCCGGAGAGCGGCAAGGCGGACGCGACGCAGTGCAAGCCGTTGCTGGACGACCTGCGCAAGAATCCACCCAAGGCCCCGCCGGCCGGGAAGGCGACGCCTGCGGGGAAGGCGCGCGGCTGACCTATCGCCGCCGCAAGCACCCATCGCCGACAAGGTCGGCTCCCACCCGAGATGGCTGCGCTCTGGTGGGAGCCGACGTTGTCGGCGATGCTCCTCCCCTATCGACAATGCCTCCCGGCATCGGCAATGCCCTTACCGGCTCCTGTAAAACACCCCCGCCTTCGGGCAAGCTCTACCGATGTCTCCTTCCCGCAAAGCCCACCTGCAGATCCACTTCTGCGTCCTGCTCTGGGGCTTTACCGCCATCCTCGGCAAGCTGATCACCCTGCCCGCGCTGCCGCTGGTGTGGTGGCGCATGCTCCTGGTGTCGGGCACCCTGCTCTGCGTGCCCAGGGTCTGGCGAGAACTGCGCGCGATGCCCCGACGCCTGCTGTTTTCCTATGCCGGTGTCGGTGTCATCGTGGCGCTGCACTGGCTCACCTTCTACGGCGCCATCAAGCTCGCCAACGCGTCGGTCGCCGCGACCTGCATCGCGTTGTGCCCGATCTTCCTCGCGATCGTCGAACCGTGGGTCGCGGGACGCCGTTTCGATCCGCGTGAATTGCTGATCGGCGCGGCGGTGGTGCCGGGCGTGGCCTTGGTCGCGGGCGGACTCCCTGGCGACATGCGCCTGGGCCTCGCCATCGGCGTGCTCTCCGCACTGTTCGTGGCCTTCTTCAGCGCGCTCAACAAACGCCTTGTCGAAAAGGCCGACGCCTTGACCGTGACCTGCGTGGAACTCGGCACCGGCACCCTGTTCCTCACCGCGCTCGCCCCCTTCCTCGCCTCGCCCGCATTCGTCCTTCCCGACCTGCACGATGCCACGCTGATGCTCGTGCTCGCCTATGGCTGCACGCTGCTGCCCTTCGCGTTGGCGCTCGCCGCGCTACGACATATCTCGGCATTCGCGACGCAGATGGTGACGAACCTGGAGCCGGTGTACGCGATCGTCCTGGCGATCCCGTTGCTGGGCGAGCAGCGCGAGCTGGGCTGGACGTTCTATGCCGGCGTGGCGGTCATCCTGATGGCCGTGTTCGCGCATCCCTGGTTGCATCGCGGGGAAAAGGCGGGAGCGGCGGACCTCGTGACACCCTGATCGGCCCTCGGAGCGATCAAAGCCCTCTAGAAACAGCAAGGGGCTAGAGAGGCAGCAGGGGCTGGTTCCCTGGGAACCGCGCCTTCGGTGGGAGCCGCCCCTGTCGGCGATGGGTGCTGGCCTCAGGCTGACCCGCTGCCGCGGGATCGCCGCTGAAGCGGCTCCCACAAAGGCTCCCACAAAGCACAAAGGCTGTCGGAGCCTGGCTCTGTGTGGGAGCCGGCTTTGCCGGCGATGGGTGCTGGCCTCAGGCTGACCCGCTGCCGCGGGATCGCCGCTGAAGCGGCTCCCACAAAGGCTCCCACA
>NZ_JBPGXU010000143.1:0-7728 GCF_056755675.1 Luteibacter sp. KNZ12-1A
GGGGAGGGCGGTACCGAAGGGTCGAGCCAGGCGAGGCCTTGCGAACCGGCGAACCACAGGCGTCCGTCGCTGGCCGCGAGCGCGGTCGGCAACGGCCGCACCAGCTGTGCCGGCCCGGCGAGACCGTCCTCCATCGTCAGCAGCTGGACTTCGACGGGGACCTTCGGCTGCTTCAACGCGGCATCCCATGCCTGCGGAGTGAACCGGATCACGCCGGCGATGCCGTAGGCCCAGACGCAGCCTTCCTTGCTGCGGACGATGCCGGTGATCGAATTGAAGCGATCCGCCGGTTGCGCGGAGAGGCGCTGGAAGCGCTCGCCGTCGAAGAACGACAGGCCATGTTCCGATCCCACGACGAGGCGGTCGCCAATGCTGGCGATGGCGGTCACCGGTCCTTGTTCCATGCCGGTGGCGGCGTCGAAACGTCGTAGCGTGTCGCCGTCGAGCGTGGCCACCGTGCCGTCGAGATAGCCGAACCACGGTTTCCCCGCGGGGTCCACGTGGATGATGGAGGGTGCGAGGGCGGGGAAGGGCGCGATGGTGGACGCGGGCAACCAGCCGTCGGCGTTGCGCACGTACACGCCGCGAAGCCGCAACGAGATCCACAGGCGGCCCATGCCGTCGCGCGCCATGGCCTGCACGATCGTTCTTCGCTCGGCCGCATCGCCGGGAAGGTCGACGGTGTCGATCTTCCCCCCGCGCTTATGCCACAGCGTTCCGCTGCCACCGAACCAGAGCGATCCGTCGGTGTCGCGGTAAGCGCTGTTGATCGCGCCGTCGAAACCCGGTACCGCGACCGGGTCGGGCGTGAGCTTCCACAACAGGTCGGGATAGACGGTGCGCGCCGCCGTGCCCGTCCAGACGTGTCCGTGGCCGTCTTCGACCAGGGCGAAGTACACCTCGGGCTTCGGAAAGCGGACGCGCGAGAGCCACGTGTCGCGGAAGGTATCCAGGCCCATCTTCGTGCTGATCCATACATGCCCGTCGCGGTCCTCCATCAGCGTCATCGTGGCCTGCGACGTCATGCCGAGGTCTTCGCTGAAGGTTTGCATCGCCGGTTCGCTGGCGTCGCCGGTGGTGGAGTTGCCGACGTCTTTCGCGGCCATCCGGCAGAGGTTCACCGCGCAGGCCACCGTCCAGAGGTTGCCGTCGCGGTCGAAGGCCGTGGTGGTGCTGTTCGCCCGGCGCGGACGCGGATGGGGAAAGGGCTTGCCCCATTCGCCGGGCAAGGGACGGAAACCTGCGCCAGTCCGCTGCCAGAGGCTGCCGTCGGGATGCAGCATCAGGTGACTGGCCGAACCGCTGCGTATCCCGCTGTCCTCGAAGCGGCGCGCTCCCTTGCGCAGCACGTAGAGGTTCCGCTCCGTGCCGGCCCAGAGGTTGCCACGCGCGTCCTCCATGAACATGTCGACTTCGCGGGGAATGCCCCACTCGGACGACACTTCCTTCCAGCGGGAGCCGTCGAGGCGGTAGATGCCGACCTCGGTGGCGGCCCACAGGCCACCGTCGCCATCGGTCGCGAACTCGTTGATGGCGACATGGTCGGGCAGGCCGTCGGCGGTGCCATAGAGCGTGGCCTTGCCATCGCGCACGCGCGCCACGCCACCGTTCGCCCCGGCGACCCAGAGATCGCCGCCGGGCGCGGCGTAGATCGTCCAGGTGGCCTCGCTCTCGTTGCTCGACGGTGGCTGGAGAGGGATCTTCTCGAAGGTGAAGCCGTCGTAACGGAACAGGCCCATGCGCGTGCTGAGCCAGAGCCAGCCATCCTCGGTCTGCGCCATCGACACGATGCTGGCCGGTGCGCCTTCTTCCGCACGCAGTGCGATGTGGTGGAGCTGGCCCAGCGTACGCGTGGGGTCCGTGGCGTGGACCGGCGGGAGCCATGCGAACAACGCCGCCAGCAGGAGCATGAGATGGCGGGCGTTGGGGGTGCGGAAGGTCATGCAGGGCGAGGGCGGTATGGCGTGGCGGCGTTGTGGGTGGGCTCAGAGTAACCGGTATCGCCGACCGCCTCACCACCGCCATCAAAGGCTGGTTCACCGAAGGCAACGTGCCGGTGAAGGTTGGCATGCTGGTGCTCTTCGCCGGCATCGCCGCCTTCCTCAAATACGCCTCCGACAACGGCCTGCTGCGCATCCCCGTATCGGTACGCCTGATCGTCGTCGCGCTCGCGGCCATCGCCGGTGCCGCCTTCGGCTGGTGGCAGCGCGACAAGCGCCGCGCCTTCGCGCTCTCGCTGCAAGGCGGTGCCATCGGCGTGCTGGTGATGACCGTCTTCGCCGCCTACCGCCTCTACGGCTTGCTTCCCGCCGGCTGGACCTTCGCCTTGCTGATCGTCTTCGTCGGCGCGCTCGGTGTGCTGGCGGTATTGCAAGACGCCCTCGCACTCGCCGTGCTCGGCCTCGTCGCCGGCTTCGCCGCGCCGATCATCGCGTCGACCGGCGAAGGCAACCACGTCGCCCTGTTCTCGTACTACGCGGTGCTCAACCTCGGCATCCTCGGCATCGCGTGGAAACGCGCGTGGCGGGTACTCAACGTGCTGGGTTTCATCGCCACCTTCGGCGTGGCCACCACGTGGGGTGTCCTAAGCTACCAGCCGGCACTGTTCGCCAGCACCGAACCGTTCCTCCTCCTGCATTTCCTGCTTTACCTCGCCGTGCCGTGGTTGCACGTGCTGCGTTCGCCGAAGCGCGAACGGGCCATCCTCGACGGCTGCCTGATGTTCGGCAACCCGATCGTCAGCCTGTTGCTGCAAGGCGCGCTGCTCGACTGGAAGCCGATGCCGCTGGCGCTCTCGGCGCTGGCCGCGGCGGCGATCTACGTGGCCATCGCCTTCGCCATTCGCAAGCGCGACGACATGGCGTTGTTGCGCGAGACCTGGGCCGTGCTTGCGGTGGCCTTCGCCACCATCGCCGTGCCGCTGGCCCTGAGCGCGAGCGTGACGGCAAGCGTGTTCGCCCTGGAAGGCGCGGGCCTGATCTGGCTGGGCTTCCGCCAGGCGCGACGCCTGCCACGCTGGGCCGGTGTGTTCCTGCAACTGGCCGCGGGCGTGGCGTGGGTGCTGGCCTCGCTCTTCCATCACCACTACAACGACACGCCGCTGCTCAACGCGACCTTCATCGGCAGCCTGCTGCTGGTGATCGGCGCGAGCGTGGGCGTCTGGCAGTTCGACCGGCATGGCATGTCGCGCGGCGTGTCGGGGCTCGCGCGCATCGGCTTGCTCGTATGGGCGGTGCTCTGGTGGCTGGTGGGCTTCGCCAACGAGATCGACACCTTCGTGATCGATGCCGGGATCGAATCCGCCTGCTGGCTGGCCTTGTCATCGGTGACCGCGTGCTTGCTGGGGTTGGCATGCCCGCGTGCGCGCAAGCTCGACCTCGGCGTGGTGCTGGCCTTCGGCGTGCCCCTGTTCCTGTTGGGGGGCCTGGTGGTGGTGCTGTCCGCGGCCAACGCGAACATCCAGCCGCTGGCTCGTTGGCCGCTGGGCGCCGTGGTCGTCATGGCCATCACGGGCTGGTTCGCCTTGCGCGGCGTCGCCTCGCATCGCGTCGCCGCCGTGGCCTCGGCCACCGTGTGGTGGGTGCGCTGGGCGGCGATCTTCACCGTGGCGATCGTGCTCGCGCTCGACGCGGCGCCGGCACTCGGCGAAGGCTGGCGCCTGCTCGCCGCCGCGGTGCCGACCTTGTCGCTGGCGGCGCTGGTGTTGTGGGCCGTGCGCTGGCTGGCCTCGCCCTTGTCCGGACATGCGCGCGAGATCCGCTATGCGGTCGGCATCTGCGCGGCGCTGGCGATGATCGCGGTGGGCATCGCGGCACTCGGCACGGCCGGCAACCCGAAACCCTTGCCCTTCGTGCCCGTGCTCAACCCGGTGGACCTGTTGCTGGTGGCGGTGCTGCTTTTCGTGGCGCGGGCGATTTCCGACGAGGCGATCCCGCGCGAGGTACGCGCGACGCGTCCGGCCGTGCTCGCCGTGGTGTTCTTCATCATGGCCACCAGCATGACGCTGCGCGCCGTGCACCACCTCGGCGGCGTGCCGTGGAACGGCGACATGCCGGGCTCCAGCCTCGCGGAGCTTTCGCTCACCGTCGTCTGGAGCGTGATCGGTGTGGTGGCCTGGGTGCTCGGCTCGAAGCGCGGGCAACGCCTGCTCTGGATGGCCGGCGCCGCGACCATGGCGCTGGTGCTGTTGAAGTTGCTGCTGGTCGACCGGGGTCACCTCGGCAACCTGTTCGGCATCGCCTCGTTCATCGCCTATGGCCTGTTGTGCACGGTCATCGGTTATCTCGCGCCCGCGCCGCCACGGCAGGGTGCGGCCTCTTCCGCGGAGTCTTCGCATGCGTCGTGACTGGCGTCGCTGTTTCTTCGTCTTGTCCTTCGTCGCGACGGCGGCGCACGCCGATGCGCCACTGCCGTTCGCGATGGCTTATCCGATCCAGCACGAACTCGGCGCGAAGGCATACGTCGTGGAGTTGCCGCAGGATGCGTATGCCTGGGCCAGCCGCGATGCCGGGTTGGCCGATGTCGTGATCGTCGACGCGCACGGCCGCCAGGTGGCCGCCGGTCCGTATGCGCCCGCCGCGCCCACCTCGCATCCCGTCACACTCGATGCGCCCTTGCTCGCCGTGCCGCAAAGCGCGGGTGGCATCGCCGGGCCACGCATCCAGCGAAGCACCAACGGCGACATCGTCATCGAACCCGGCGCCGCTCCCGCCAGTGGCGCACCCCGTGACTGGCTGTTCGACGCGCGCCAACCCGTCGCGCCCGAACGCCTGGAATTCGCGCCCTTCGACCGCGACGCCAGTCTCACCCTGGATATCGACGCCAGCGGCAACCTGCAGGACTGGACACCGCTGGTACGCAGCGCCTCCGTGGTGACCCTGGGCAAGGGCGACGGCGCGGTGGATGCGCGCGCGGTGAAGCTCACCGGCGCCCCGGCGCGTTACTACCGCGTACGCGTGACCGGTGGCGACGCGCCCTGGACGGACGGTGCCGTCGCCACGGTGACGCTGTCCGGCACGGTGGAAGATGCCTCGGCGAAGGATGAAGCGCCACGCCGCTGGCTGGACCTCGCCGCCACCGACACGAGCACGAGCGGGCAGGGCGTCGATTACGACTATCGCCTGCCTGCGGCCCTGCCGGTGAGCGCCTTGCGCGTGACGCTCGGCAAGAGCGATAACGTGGCCCGTTTCGATGCGATCGCCGTGGAAGGGACGATGAGCGCCGAGCAACTCGGTACCCTCGTCGTCACACCGGGACAGGATGGCGGTGGCCGCCATCCGCTGGAGGTATCGCGTGGCCGCCGTGAACTCCTGCGCCTGCACTCGGCGACGCCGCTGCGCGAATCGCCACGCCTCTCGGTGGGCTGGCGCCCGGACCGTTTCGTCTTCCTGCCCGAAGGCGACGCGCCGTATCGCCTGCTGGTCGGCAGCCGTGCCGCGCGCCGTCCCGCCTGGCCGATCGACGACGCCATCGCGGCCCTGCGCAAGGATGGCGGTGCCGCCTGGCGGCCCGCCACCGCCACGACGGGCCCCGGCCAGGAACTGGCGGGCCGCAAGGCGCTGGACGATAGCGGGGCACCGTTCGACTGGACGCGCCCCTTGCTCTGGGTGGTGCTCCTGCTCGGCGCCGCGCTGGTGGCGGGCATGGCCGCGAGCCTGCTGCGCAAACCCCGGCCCGGCGGCGAATGAGCCATTGAGGCACCGTGCACGGTGAACGCGCGATAATGCCCGTTCACTGTCCGCGTCGATTCCCATGTCCTTCCAGTCTCCCGGCCTCTTCGCCGAACCCGAAGCCCTGAAACCACTGGCCGAGCGCATGCGTCCGCGTGCGCTCGACGAGATCGTCGGCCAGCAGCGAGTGGTGGGCGAGGACAAGCCGCTGCGCCGCGCGCTGGAAGCGGGCAGGGTGCATTCGATGATCCTATGGGGGCCGCCGGGCTGCGGCAAGACCACGCTGGCCCTGCTGGTGGCGCGCTACGCCGACGCCGACTTCCGCGCGATTTCCGCGGTGATGAGCGGGCTGCCGGACGTGCGCAAGGCGCTGGCCGAGGCCGAGGGCAACTTCGCGCAAGGCCGTCGCACCGTGCTGTTCGTGGACGAGGTGCATCGGTTCAACAAGGCGCAACAGGACGCCTTCCTGCCGCATATCGAACGCGGCGTGATCATCTTCGTCGGCGCCACCACGGAAAACCCCTCGTTCGAACTCAACTCCGCGTTGCTCTCGCGTTGCCGCGTGCACGTGCTGGATGCGGTGAGCGCGGACGACATCGTCGGCGCCTTGCATCGCGCGCTCGCGGACAAGGAACGTGGCCTGGGCGACCTGGGCCTGAGCGTGGACGAAGCCTCGTTGAAGCTCATCGCCAGCGCCGCCGATGGCGACGTGCGCCGCGCGCTCACGCTGCTGGAAATCGCCGCCGAACTGGCCGAAAACGGGCGCATCGACGACACCACCCTGGAACAGGTGCTGGCCGATCGCACGCGCCGCTTCGACAAGAGCGGCGAGCAGTTCTACGACCAGATCTCGGCGCTGCACAAATCCGTGCGCTCTTCCGATCCGGACGCCGCCGTGTACTGGCTCACGCGCATGCTCGATGGCGGCTGCGACCCGCTCTACCTCGCCCGCCGCATGACGCGCATGGCGGTGGAGGACGTGGGCCTGGCCGAGCCGCGCGCCTGGCGCATGGCCCTCGACGCCTGGGATACCTTCGAGCGCCTGGGCAGCCCGGAAGGCGAACTCGGGCTCGCCCAGCTCGCCATCTGGCTGGCCATCTCGCCCAAGAGCAACGCCGCGTACATGGCCTATAACAAGGCCCGCGCCACGGTGAAGCAGATGGGCAGCCTCGACGTGCCCATGCACCTGCGCAACGCGCCGACCAAACTCATGAAAGGCCTGGGCTACGGCACCGGCTACCAGTACGACCACGACGTGGAAGGCGGCATCGCCCTCGACCAGCAATGCCTGCCCGACGAACTGGTCGGCATGACCTTCTACGATCCGGTCGACCGTGGACTGGAAGTGAAGCTGCGCGAGAAACTCACCGCGCTGCGTGCCGCCCGTGCCGCGGCACGGGGCCAGAAGGACTGAGTAAGGCTCCGCCGCCAGTCCGCAAGCAAGCTCCGAAAAATCAGGATTCGCCCGATAGGGTGGGTGGGGTGTCGCGGCTACCGTACCCCCTGCCAAAAGGCCGATACTCCCGGTGGCTGGGCCGACGTACCCTCGGCCCACACCCACCGCGGAGAACGGCCATGCGCATCGCCATCGCAACCCTGATCGGTGGCCTCGTGATGTTCCTCTGGGGCGCCTTCGCGCACATGGTGCTGCCACTGGGCGAGATGTCCATGCGCGCGCCGCTGGACGAGGACAAGGTGCTCTCCGCCCTGCATGACGGCCTGCCCGCCGAACACGGCATTTACGTCCTCCCGCACTACGACATGGCCAAGCATGGCGATGACAAGGCCGTCGCCGCGTTCTCGGCAAAGGCCAAGGCCTCGCCGTATGCCTTCATCGTTTATTCGCCCTATGGGAAGGACCCCATGGCAATGGGCGGCAACCTGTTCCACCAGTGGCTCTCGGACACCCTGGCGGCGCTGGTCCTGGTGCTGGTTCTGATCCGGGCGGGTACCGGCGTGGTGCGCGGGCTTTACATCGGCCTGGCCTTCGGCGTCTTCAGCTGGCTGTCGCTGAGCGTGCCGTACTGGAACTGGTACCGCTTCCCGGGTGCCTTCACCG
>NZ_JBPGXU010000144.1:0-7719 GCF_056755675.1 Luteibacter sp. KNZ12-1A
TCGCGGGCCAGCCCGCTTCCCACCCACGTGAGGGGGTTTCACACGGAGACGGCATCCACCCGAGTCGCGGGCGTTGCTTGTGCCACCGACCCTCCTGGTGCGACGGGGCGCCAGCCATCAGACATGGCCGCGCAGCGGCATCCTTTCCCGAGCGACGGGGTAACCGGAGCGACGAGGGTGCGGTCTACGGCTCCGCCTACCGCATTATCCATTTTCCAGACGACACGCCTGTCCCTGACCACTTGAAGCCGACGCCATGACCGAATGGAAGGATCTTTTACCTCTCGACGACATGCTTGCGCGTATTGCCTCGTTTCCGGTTGACGAGATTCGCATCGACCCCGACGCGCAAACTGTCTGGGGTTCTGTGGAAGTGAAGAGCTTGAAGGCGGACGGGAGTGTGTTCGTTCTTTCCTGGGACTATGTCGACGTCCAGTTCAAGTTCGAAATGTATGTTACGTCGCTTGATGAGCGAACCTCCGAATTGTCGGGCAGCTAGAAAACGATGGCTACGATGAAGCCTGCCGCTCGCATTCTTTTCCTGGTTCGCGCGGAATGGATCAGGCCGGCAATGTCCGGCGAGGTTCCAGATGCATACGAACAAGTCATAGAAGAGGGTGGGCGACTGGATGTTGCGCCAGCTTCGGCCATCGCGGGAGGCCTTGGACTTCGGGGCATCATGCTGATGGGAGACACGACGGATCAGCGAGTGGGTGTCATTGGAATTGACGACAGCCATGGTTACAGCCTTCAGTGGCTTTCAGAGCACGCCGCGATCGATGCGTACCTGTCGGACTGCCACGTTTACGACCTGGATGCGCTGAGGGCATTCAGAAAGCGGGTTTCTCGCGCTGACGGTGATCCGCTGCGAGCTTAGCGCATCGCTTCCGTCGCCTTCTCGCCGCGAAGCGCGCCGGCGCGGCCGGGGGCTTGGGTGAGCGCGGTCTTGAATGCGGCCAGCGCCGGTCCCGGTTGCTTCTGTGCCAGCAGAAGCTCGCCGAGTTGTTCGCGCGCGGGGACGATCGGTCCCGGTGTCACCGGCCGCTTCTCGACCCGGTCTTCCCGTTCGGCGGCATCGGTCATCAAGGCGACGGCGGCAGCGGCGTCGCCGCTGGCCTGGGCGGCCCATGCCTTTACTTCGGAAGCGAGGACGCCGGTCTGCGTGGACCAGTAGTCGTCGCCGGAGGTCTTGAGCTGGGCCTCGATCTGGTCGAGACGGGCCGCCTGGGCGCGCGCTTCGTCGGGATGGCCGCTGCGTGCGAGGCCCAGGCCCTTCGCCCACACCGCGATGGCCACCACCGAGGCGGGTGCGCCGTCGGGTGGCGCGATCATGGCGGCCTCGCTCCATCGCCCTTGCTCCACGACTTCGCGAATCGGCATGGCGGTCGCGGCATAGGCGACTCCGAAGTCGCCCATGTCCAGGCCGCGCATGGTCTTCAGGTCGCCGATGACCGCCCGGGCCTCCTTGTCGCGGCCGGTTTGCATGTACGCGTAGACGAGATAGTCCATGGCGTGCAGCTGGCCCATGGTGTCGCCGTGCTCGCGCGCCGCCTTTTCCGAGGCGAGGTTGGAGTGGATCGAATCGTCCCACAGGCCGAGCCGGGTGAAGATGTGCGAGGGCATGTGCAAGGCATGCGGCGCCGAAGGCGCGATACCTGCGTATTTCCTCGCCGCCGGCAGGCCGCGTCGCGCGAGTTCGGCGCTGTCGCAAGCGTGGATCAGGTAGTGCGCGATGCCAGGGTGATCCGGGTATGCGCGGAACAGTGGGTCCAGGATCGCGATGGCCTGCTTCTGCTTCGCGTGTGTCTTGTCGGTCATCGGGGCGTTCGACAACAGGGCCACGGCATAGAACACCTGCGCCTCGACGTCCTTCGGGTTGTCGCGGGCGACGCCGGCCATCGCCTGTTCGTAGCCAAGGGTGCGTAGCGCGGGCATGATGTCGCCGTCCTGATAGAGCTGTCCCAGCGCGCGGATGTATGCCCGCTCGCGCGGTGACGAGGTCGCTGCCAGGCGTGCCGCCGCCCGGGCCGCCGCCTGGCCTCGGGCGAAGGTGTCCGTCGGCAGGACGGGCGTCCACACGGGGTGGAAGAAAACCATCGCGATGCCCCAGTGGCCCATGGCGCAGGCCGGGTCTTTCGCCACGACACCCTCGAAAGCCTGGCCGGCGGCGGCATAGGCGAAGGAGTGGAGGAGGGCGACACCACGGTCGAACGGCTTCTGCACCGGGGGATCGCACGAGATCGGGAACGACACCTTGCCGAGCTTCTCGGGGATACCGTGGTCGTGCATCTCCTGGGCCCGGGCAGCGGATGCCACGAGCAGCGATACGGCGAGGATGCGCAGGAAAGCGGTCATGCCAGACTCCGTTCATCGGGCGTCGCGTGCCCGCGAGACCGTTGGAATGTACGCCCGCCGAAGGCCGGTGCCCATCGGCAGAAAGGCCGATGGCGATCGTGTGGGCCCCGACCCGGACGGCTATACTCCCCCGTCAGCCCCATCGAACGCCGCCTCCCGTGACCAGCGAACTCTCCTCGATCATTGATTTCATCCGCTACGGCGCCAGCCGTTTCTCGGCCGCCGGCCTGACTTTCGGGCATAGCCACGACAATCCGATCGACGAGGCGACCCATCTGGTCCTGGCCGCGCTGCACCTGCCGCCGGATATCCCGCCGGCCTATGGCGCGGGCAATCTGGTCGCCGAGGAGAAAGCGAAGGTGCTGGCGCTGATCGAGCGCCGCGTGACCGAGCGCGTGCCGGTGGCCTACCTGGTGGGCGAGACCTGGTTCGCCGGGCTGAAGTTCAAGAGCGACCATCGCGCCCTGGTCCCGCGTTCGCCCATCGCCGAGCTGATCGAGAGCCGTTTCACCCCGTGGCTGGACGACCGCCATGTGGAGCGCGCGCTGGATCTCTGCACGGGCTCCGGTTGCATCGGCATCGCCATGGCCGAGTACAACCCGGATTGGCGGGTCGACCTCGTCGACGTCAGCGACGACGCCCTCTCGCTGGCCAACGAGAACATCGTGTTCCAGCACGCGGACGACCGCGTGCGGGCGATCAAGTCGGACCTGTTCGACGGGGTGAAGGGCGAGGTCTACGACCTGATCGTGTCCAACCCGCCGTACGTCACCAATGACGAATACGCCGCGATGCCGGCCGAATACAGCCATGAACCGGTCCTCGGCCTGACATCGGGCGATGATGGACTGGACATCACCTTGCGCATCCTCGATGAGGCGGCCGACCACCTCAGCGAAGATGGCCTGCTGATCGTCGAAGTGGGCGACAGCGAGCACGCGCTGGTCAACCTGCTGCCGCGCGTGCCGTTCGTCTGGCTGGAGTTCAAGGTCGGGCAGATGGGCATCTTCGCGCTGGAGCGGCGCGACCTCGTCGAACACGCCGCGGAGATCTCCGCGGTGCGTGCAGCAAGAAACTAAATCCTCACCGGAAGCACCGTGTCCTCCAATACGTTCGGCAAGCTCCTCTCCGTCACCACCTTCGGCGAAAGCCACGGCCCGGCGATCGGGTGCGTGGTGGACGGTTGCCCGCCCGGGCTCCCGCTCGACGCGGCGGAGTTCCGCGCCGACCTCGAACGCCGCGCCACCGGCCGCTCGCGGCATACCTCGCAGCGTCGCGAGGCGGATGACATCGAGATCCTCTCGGGCGTGTACGAAGGCGTGACCACCGGCACGCCGATCGCCTTGCTGATCCGCAACACGGACGCCCGTTCCAAGGATTACGGCAACATCCTGGATACCTTCCGCCCGGGCCATGCGGATTACACGTACTGGCAGAAGTACGGCATCCGCGATCCTCGCGGCGGCGGCCGTTCGTCGGCGCGGGAAACCACGATGCGCGTGGCCGCCGGCGTCATCGCCAAGAAGTGGCTGGCACAGCGCCACGGCGTGACCGTGCGCGGCCACGTGGCCCAGATCGGCGAACTCGTGCCGCGCGGCTTCGATGCCGGTGCGATCGAGGGCAATCCGTTCTTCTGGCCCGACGCCACGCAGGTGCCGGAGCTGGAGTCGTACATGGACGCCCTGCGCAAGTCGGGCGATTCGGTCGGCGCCAAGGTCACCGTGGTGGCCGATGGCGTGCCGGCCGGATGGGGCGAGCCGATCTACGGCAAGCTCGACGGCGAACTCGCCGCCGCCATGATGTCGATCAACGCGGTGAAGGGCGTCGAGATCGGTGACGGCTTCGCCGCCGTGGCCCAGCGTGGCACGCAGCACCGCGACGAACTCAGTACCGATGGTTTCCTCTCCAACCACGCGGGTGGCATCCTCGGCGGCATCGCATCCGGACAGCCCGTGGTCGTCTCGATGGCGTTCAAGCCGACGTCGAGCATCCTCGTGCCGGGCCGCAGCGTCGATCGCGCAGGGCAGCCGGCCGAGGTCGTGACCAAGGGCCGCCACGATCCCTGTGTCGGCATCCGCGCCGTTCCCATCGCCGAGGCGATGCTCGCCCTCGTGCTGATGGACCAGGCCCTGCGCCATCGCGCCCAGTGCGGCGACGTGGGCGAGGTGCCGCCGCGCATCCCGGGCACGTTGCAGGAATAGATCATGAGCAAGCCGATCGTCTGGATCTCCCGTCCGTTCTTTCCGGACATCGTCGACCGCCTGCGCCCGTGGTTCGAGGTGCGCGCGGAGACGGAGGAGCGTTCGTTCTCGCCAGCGGACCTTGCCGCGCGGTTGGCCGGTGCCGATGCCGCCATCGTCGGCCTGGCCGAGCGCATCGACGCGGCGGCGATCGCTTCCGCGTCGCGCCTGCGCTTCGTGGCCAACCTCGGCGTGGGATACAACAACCTCGATATCGACGCGCTGACCGAGGCCGGCATCGGCGCGTCGAACACACCGGACGTGCTCAACGAGACCGTGGCCGACTACGCCTGGGCGCTGATGCTCGCGGCGGCCCGCCGGATCGGCGAAGCCGAACGCTGGCTGCGTGACGGCCAGTGGCATGGTTCGCGCTTCGAAGGCTGGCTGGGCGCCGACGTGCACGGCAAGACCATCGGTATCCTCGGCATGGGCCGGATCGGCCAGGCCATCGCACGGCGTGCCTCCGGGTTCCGGGCGAAGGTGATCTACCACAATCGTTCCCGGCTGGCGCCGGAGATCGAGCGGGAGTACGCGGCGACCTATGTGGACAAGGCCAGCCTGCTGGCCGCGTCGGACCACCTGATCCTCGTGCTGCCGTACACGCCGCAAAGCCACCATGCCATCGGCGAGTCCGAACTCAAGGCGATGAAGCCCACGGCCACCCTGGTCAATGTCGCCCGCGGTGGCATCGTCGACGACGCGGCCCTGGCCCGCGCCCTGGCCGATGGCACGATCGCCGCGGCCGCCCTCGACGTGTTCGAAGGCGAGCCGAAGGTCCATCCCGACCTCATGAAACTGCAAAATATCGTGCTCAGTCCACACATCGCCAGCGCAAGTCGCGACACACGTCGCGATATGGCTGCGCTGGCTGTGGACAATGTGCTGGCGGCGTTCGGGCATGGTCCTGACGCCGGCCGGCCGCCCACGATCCTCAATCCGGGTGTGCTGGCCGACGCCAGCTGAACCTGTTTTCCCACGCCTGACGAAAGCGAAGCATGAGCAAGAAGACGAGTTACAAGGTGGCCATGGTGGGTGCGACCGGCGCGGTCGGCGAAACCCTCCTGTCGATCCTCGCCGAGCGGGACTTCCCCGTGAGCGAACTGGTGCCCCTGGCGAGCGAGCGCTCGGCGGGCGGTACGGTCGACTTCAATGGAAAACCTTACGTCGTCCAGGACCTGGCCAAGTACGATTTCGCCGGCGTGGACATCGCCTTCTTCTCGGCCGGTGGTTCCGTGAGCCGCGAGCACGCGCCTCGCGCGGCGGCGGCCGGGGCCGTGGTGATCGATAACACCTCCGAATTCCGCTACCAGGACGACATCCCCCTGGTGGTGTCCGAGGTGAATCCGCACGCCATCGCCGACTACACGGTGCGCGGCATCATCGCCAACCCGAACTGCTCCACGATGCAGATGCTGGTGGCGCTGGCGCCCATCCATCGCGAGGTGGGCATCGAGCGCATCAACGTCGCCACCTACCAGTCGGTGTCGGGCGCGGGGCGCAGCGGCATGGACGAACTGGGCAAGCAGACCGCGCAGATGCTCAACTTCCAGGAAGTGGAGACGGCCAAGTTCCCGAAGCAGATCGCGTTCAACGTGATCCCGCACATCGACGACTTCCAGGCCAATGGCTATACCAAGGAAGAAATGAAGATGGTCTGGGAGACCCGGAAGATCCTCGAGGACCCATCCATCCAGGTGAACCCGACCGCGGTGCGCGTGCCCGTGTTCTACGGCCACGCCGAGGCCGTGCATATCGAGACCCGCGACAAGATCACGGCCGAACGCGCGCGCGAACTGCTAGAGCAGGCACCGGGCGTGGTCGTGCTGGACGAGCGCAAGCCGGGTGGCTATCCGACGCCGGTGGGCGACGCGGCGGGCAAGGACCCGGTGTTCGTCGGCCGCATCCGTGAGGACATCTCGCACGAGCGCGGCCTCGACCTCTGGGTGGTGGCCGATAACATCCGCAAGGGCGCGGCCCTCAACGCCGTGCAGATCGCGGAGATCCTGATCGAGGACTACCTGTAATGAAAGCGTGCGTCGCCGCCTGCCTGCTTGTCCTGCTGTCGCCCCTGGCGCTGGCGGAACAGCGGTCGCCGACGGCTCCGGCACCTGCCGCGACGGCCGAGGCCCGCGCGAGGCTCGAGGCCTTGCAGGGCCAGGTGAAGAGCGAGGACGCCCAGGTCCGCCAACTCAAGGCGAAGGTCGACACGCTGGAATCGAACACGCAGGCCGCCCGCCGCGCACTGGAGGAACGCGATCGCAAGATCGCCGAACTCCAGCGCCAGCTGGAGGCGAAACAGGGCCACTGACCGGGGCCGGGACATGTAAGGGGGGCGTGTACGGGCCTCGCGAACGACTTAACGTTGTCGCGTAACTATCCGTACCCGCTATTGTTAGTTGTTGCTGGGGTGCACTACAGTGGCGCCTTCGCGGCCGATCGCCCTATAGAGGCGCGCCGCCGGCATGGGTTTAGTTCGGGGGAAGCGAGTGATGAACCGTACGTTGAAGCTTTCGATCATGCTGGCGCTCGCCACATGGGGCAGTCAGGCCCTGGCGCAGAACCTGGGCCCGGTCCAGGTCCGCTCCACGATGGACCAGCCGTTGGTCGCGGAAATCCCGCTGACGGGCGTGTCGGGCAACCTCGACAATGTGCATGTCGCCCTGGCCTCGGAAGAAGCCTTTACACGCGCCGGACTGAATCGCGGCGGCTTGCCCGTGGCCCTGAACTTCGCCGTGAGCAAGAACGCATCCGGACAGCCGGTGGTGCGGGTCAGCAGCGCCGAGCCGGTGCGCGACACCTACCTCGACTTCCTGGTCGAGGTGTCCACGGGCGGCAACAAGGTCGTGCGCGAAGTGACCATGCTGCTCGATCCGCCGGGTACGCCGGTGAATTCCGCGGCGGCCACCTCCGTCGCACCCAAGGCCCAGCCCTCGCGCACTTCCGAGGTTCCCGCCCGGGTACCGTCGCATGGGGAGGCACGGCCTTCGCGCGCGGAGGCCACGGCCACGGCGGCTCCCGCCAAGGCCGCCGCCGGCGATACCTACGGTCCGGTGCAGCGCGCCGAAGCGGATCGCCGTCCGAACGCCCCGGGCGTGTTCGATGTCGATGCGCCGGAATCGCCTTA
>NZ_JBPGXU010000145.1:0-7631 GCF_056755675.1 Luteibacter sp. KNZ12-1A
CGTGCACGCGGTTGGAGTACGCCAGCGCCACGAAATAGCCGATGACGGCATCGAGCACGAGCACGCCGAGCACGGGGACGAGCAGGAAGGTCAGCAGGCGCCGGCGCAGGCTGGGACGCGCGGGGCGACGCGCCGCGGAGCGGCGTTCAGGCATCCGCGGTTTCTTCGAGCAGGTAGCCGAGTCCCCGGATCGTGCGCACGTTGGTACCCGAACCCTGGAGCTTCTTGCGCAAGCGGTGCAAGGCGATGTCCAGGCCGTTGTCGGTCAGGTCCTCGTCCCAGTTGCACAATGCCTCGACGAGCTGCGCGCGGCTGGTGACCTTGTCCGCGCGAGCGGCCAGGGCTTCGATGAGTCCGAATTCGCGGGCGGTCAGGTCGAGCGCGGTTTCGCCGATCCATGCCCGATGCCCGGGAATGTCGAGGCGCAGCCGGCCGATGCGGAATTCCGGCGTGCCGTTGCTGGTGCGCCGGCGGAGCAGGGCACGTACCCGGGCGTCGAATTCGGCCAGTGCGAACGGTTTCACCAGGTAATCGTCGGCGCCGAGGTCGAGCACGCGGACACGCTCCTTCAAACCCTCCCGCGCCGTCACGACCAGCACCGGCAGGCTCGCTCCACGCTTGCGCGCACGTGCCAGCACGTCGCTGCCGTCGAGCAGGGGCAACCCGAGGTCGAGCACGAGCAGGTCGTAATCATGGTCGCGCAGCGCGTGGTCCGCGCTGGACCCGTCGGTCACGTGGTCCACGGCATGGCCGCCCTGTTCGAGGGAGGCACGTACGGCCGCACCGATGGCGGCGTCGTCTTCGGCTAGGAGGATGCGCATGAGGGGCAAGGATACGCTCCGGGAAGGGCTGCGCGCATGCTGTCGCGGCAGGCTTTCGCGGCGCTTTCCCGTCTTTCATACCTTCGGCTTAACCCGTCTAATTGCGAACGATTCGCATTGTGGTTTACCATGGGGCATTCGGGACCATATCCAGGGGCGTTCCAGCACATGCGCGACACCGTCGACCGGCAACGCCGCGCGTTCTGGCTGAAGCACCTGCACCGGTGGCACTGGATCAGCTCCGCGGTTTCGCTGGTCGTATTGCTGTTGTTCTCGATCACCGGGTTCACGCTCAACCATGCCGCGCGGATCGAAGCTTCGCCTCGCGTGGAGCGGCATACGGCGACCCTGCCGGACGCCTTGCTGAAGCAGGTGGCCCGCACGGGCACGACATCCGCGCCGTTGCCGGCCCCCGTGGCGGCGTTCATCGCCGCGAACACCGGCGCGCCGGTCGGCGGTCGCGCGGGGGACTGGAGCGACGACGAAGTGTATGTGTCCCTGCCGCGGCCCGGTGGCGACGGCTGGGTCGGCATCGACCGCGAAACGGGCGAGGTGCAATACGAGACGACCGACCGGGGCTGGCTCGCGTACCTCAACGATCTGCACAAGGGCCGCAACACGGGGCCGGTGTGGAGCTGGTTCATCGACGTGTTCGCGCTGGCCTGCGTCGTCTTCGCGCTCACGGGGTTGCTCTTGCTCAAGATGCACGCGGGACAACGCGGCATGACCTGGCCGATGGTCGCGCTCGGCTTCGTGTTGCCGGTCGTCCTCGCACTCATTTTCATCCACTGACGGAAACCGCCATGCGACGCATCCTGCCGTTCGCCTCGTGTCTCGCGTTCGCCATGCCGACACTGGCTGCCGACATGAACCTCACCGTGGAGATTCCCACGCTCAAGGTGGCCGAATACCACCGGCCCTACGTGGCCGTGTGGATCGAGCGCGAGGACCACAGTGTCGCCGCGAATCTCGCTGTCTGGTACGACGTGAAGAAGGCCGGCGGCGAGGGCACGAAATGGCTGAAGGACATGCGCCAGTGGTGGCGACGTAGCGGCCGCGAGCAAACCATGCCGATCGACGGCGTGTCCGGCGCCACGCGCCCGGCCGGCCAGCACCAGTTGCGTTTCAGCGACGGCAAGCCGCCCCTGGGCACGCTCGCGCCGGGACACTACGAACTCGTGGTGGAGGCGGCGCGCGAGGTGGGCGGGCGTGAAGCACAACGGATTCCCTTCGACTGGCCGGCGAAGGTTCCCGTGCACCTGTCCGCCAGCGGCACGGAAGAACTCGGCCGGATCAGCCTCGACCTCAATCCCTAGAAACGGAGCCACCCGATGAAGCATGCATTCGTTCGCGCCGCGCTCGGCGTCGCCCTGGCCCTGCCGCTGGCCGCACAGGCGCACAAGATGTGGATGGTGCCGTCGGCCACCGTGATCTCCGGCGACGACGCCTGGGTGACGGTCGACGCGGCGATCTCCAACGATCTGTATTACCCGGACCACTTCCCCGCCCAACTCGACCAGCTGGTGGTCACCGCGCCGGACGGCTCCATGGTGAAGCCGGAAAACCCCTCGACGGGCAAGTACCGCAGCACGTTCGACCTCCCCGTTCCGCAGAAGGGAACCTACCGCCTCGCGCTGGTCAACCAGGGCCTGTTCGCGAACTACGAAGTGGACGGCCAGAAGAAGCGCTGGCGCGGCAAGCCGGAGGACGTCAGGACGGCCATACCGGCAAACGCGAAGAACGTGCAACTGAGTGAGATGGCCTCGCGCGTGGAGACCTTCGTGACCCAGGGATCGCCGAGCGACGGTGCGCTCAAGCCCACGAACAAGGGACTCGAACTGGTGCCGGTCACCGAGCCGAACGATCTCGTGGCCGGCGAGAAGGCGACCTTCCAGCTGATCCTCGACGGCAAGCCCGCGGCGAACCTGAAGGTCGTCGCCATCAACGGCGCCACCCGCTACCGCAACGCGCAGGACGAGATGAACACGACCACCGACAAGGATGGCAAGTTCTCCTTCACCTGGCCGTCGGCGGGCATGTACTGGGTGAATGCCTCCACGGAGGACACGAAGACCTCGGTGAAGGAAGCGAAGCAGCGCCGCCTGGCCTACACGGCGACGCTGGAAGTGCTCCCGCAGTAAACCGTGCCGACCGATCCTTCAACTGGATGGAAGCGGCTCCCACAATGTGTCCGGGGGATAGCGGCGTTGATCTTCGCCTTCGCGGTGTCGGTGGCTTTCGCTGCCTCCGTCAAGGACATACGCCGCTTCGAAGGCGAGACGATGGGCACGACCTGGTCGGTCAATGCCGTGTTGCCGGACGGCGCGGACGGTCGTGCCATCGAACGCGGCATCCAGTCCGAAGTGGACCGCGTCGTCGCCCAGATGAGCACATACGAACCGGACTCCGACCTCAGCCGCTTCAACCGCGCGCCGGCCGGCACGTGGCAGACGCTGCCGCCCGAGTTCTTCACCGTGCTCCGTTACGCACTGTCGCTGGCGAAGGAGTCGAACGGCGCCTACGACCCCACGGTGGGGCCGTTGGTCAACCTCTGGGGTTTCGGTCCGGACAAGCGTCCGCACGACGCGCCGGACGCCGCCGCGATCGCCGCGGCGCGCGCACGGGTGGGTTGGTCGAAGATCGAGCTGGACGAGGCGAACCGGCGCGCGTTCCAACCGGGCGGCGTCTATGTGGACCTTTCGTCGGTGGCGAAGGGTTTCGGCGTCGACCAGGTCGCGCGGTTCCTCGATCGCTCGGGGGTGCGGAACTATCTGGTGGAAGTCGGTGGGGAGTTGCGCGCCAGCGGCCGGAAGCCCGACGGTTCGCCCTGGCACGTGGGTATCGAGCGCCCCGGTGCGGCGGCGGGCGCCGTCGACAGTCCGGATGAAGTGCAGCGCATCGTCTCGTTGACCGGCAAGGCCATCGCCACCTCCGGGGACTACCGGCACTTCTTCGAGAGCGGCGGGAAGTTCTTCTCGCACCACATCGATCCGCGTACGGGCTATCCCGTGGCGCATCGCGTGGCATCGGTAAGCATCGTCGCGGACGACTGCATGCACGCGGACCCGCTGGGTACCGCGATGACGGTCCTGGGCCCCGAGGAAGGCATGGCCTATGCGAAGCGTCATGGCATCGCCGCGATCTTCATCGTGTACGGCGAGGACGGCCGGTTCGAGGAGCGGATGTCGCCGGCCTTCAGGGAAATGTCGAAACCATGAGCGCCATGGCCGCCGCCGCGCTGGTGCTCGCATGGGTGGCGTTCACCATGGCCTTCGTCCGTCGTCGTCCCGTCGCGGGGGAGATCCACGAGGGCGGCGGCGTCCTGATCGTCCATGCCTCGCAAACCGGCTTCGCCACCGAACTGGCTTCGCGCACGGTGGACATGGTCCACGCGGGTGGCCTCGCCGTCGACCTGCGCGCCATGGACGCATTGACGCCGGCCATGCTGGAGCGAACCTCGCGGGCATTGTTCATCGTCAGCACGACGGGCGAAGGCGACGCGCCCGACGTGGCCGGCCTGTTCCGCGAGCGCAGCATGCGGGCGCCGCTTGCGTTACACGGCTTGAGCTACGGGATACTTGCCCTCGGCGATCGCGACTATGACGATTTCTGCGCCTTCGGCCGCGATCTCGATCAATGGCTACACGCCAGTGGGGCCATGCCGCTATTCGACCGTGTGGAAGTGGACAACTGTGATGAAGGCGCCCTGCGCCACTGGCAACACCATGTGGCGCACCTGTCGGGCGTGACCGCCATGGCGGATTGGAGCCGCCCGGCGTACCGGCGCTGGCGCCTGGCGGAACGGCGCCTGCTGAATCCGGGAAGCGTGGGTGGACGGTGTTACCACATCGCGCTGGTGCCGGAAGATGAAGACGATCCGACATGGGAAGCGGGCGACATCGTCGAGATCGGCCCACGTAGCGCACGTGGGGATGAAACGGTCCTGCCGCATCGCGAGTATTCCATCGCGTCGCTACCGGAGGATGGCGCGCTCCATCTCGTGGTGCGGCAGATGCGTGCGGAGGACGGCACGCTTGGAATCGGCTCCGGCTGGTTGACCGCGCATGCGATGGTGGGCGATCCGATCGACGTGCGTGTACGCCGGAACGCGGGATTCCATGCGCCCGCCGACGACCGGCCGTTGTTGCTGGTCGGTAACGGCACGGGCATCGCCGGCCTGCGCGCCTTGCTCAAGGCGCGCCTGGCAAAGGGTCACCTGCGTAACTGGGTGATCTATGGTGAACGCCACGCACGCGCGGACCGTCTGCACGTGGACGACCTGGAGCGTTGGTACGAGGCCGGTGGCATCGAGCGGCTCGACCTGGTCTGGTCGCGCGAGGCCCGCGGCGCCCGTTACGTGCAGGACCGGCTGCGCATCGCGGCGGACGGTCTGCGGCGCTTCGTGGACGAAGGCGCCAGCATCTACGTATGTGGCAGCCTCGCCGGAATGGCGCCCGGCGTGGACGGGGTGTTGCGTGATGTCCTGGGCGATGCGGCGGTGAGCGAACTGGCGGCTGTCGGCCGCTACCGCCGCGACGTGTACTGACCCGTATCAGGTAACGACCAGGCGCACCTTGCCGTCGTGCATGCCGTCGAAGCGCAGCGCCGCCAGGTCGGTCACCCATTCGACGTTTTCCGGGATCTCGCCGGGATGGTCGCCCGCGATCGCGATCACCCGCGCGCCGGCGGCGAGGCCTGCGTCGATGCCTGCCTTCGCGTCCTCGAACACGAGGCAATCCTTCGGAGACGCACCCATGCGCGTCGCGCCCAGCAGGTAGCCCTCGGGATCGGGCTTGCCGTTGGTGACGATCTCGCCGGTGACCATGAGCGGCGGGGGCACGATGCCCGCGGCGCCGAGCCGGGCCTTCGCCAGCACGGTGTCGGCCGAGGTCACGATCGTCCAGGCTTCGGGCGGCAGGGACGCCAGCAAATCCAGGGCGCCGGCGATAGGCACGATGCCATCCACGTCCTCGACTTCCTCGCGATACAGCCGTTCGTATACCGCGTCGACATCCATGCCCGGCTTCACGAACATGCGCACGGAATCCAGCATGCGCACCCCGTGCAGGCGCGGCAGCACGTAATGCCAGTCGATGCCGTTCTCGTCGCACCAGCGTTTCCAGATCTTCTCGACCACGACACGCGAATCGATCAGCGTTCCATCCATGTCGAACAGCAGGGCGCTGGTTTCGATGAGCGTGCCCGTTTCAAGTCGCATGATGCCTCCGGCAGGTGAAAACCCATCACCATACCGGAGCATCGTCGTCGCGTCAGCGCGCCGCCTGGGCCGCGTGATTGCGAATGGCTTCGGCGAGGATGGCATCCACTTCCTTGCTCGCCTTCCGCGACGCTTCGGCTTGCCGGCGGCCCCACTCGGCCTGGACACGGCCTTGTTCCGCGCGGACCCGGCCGATGTCGGCCATCTTCTGTGCGATGGCCGCCTGCTCCTTGCCGATGGCGGCATGGCCGGCCGCATAGGCGGCGCGATCGGTCGGTACCCTCGGATCGCTTTCCTGTACCGCCAGCTCGGCCTGCCGTTGGGCGAGCTTGGCCATCTGTTCGTTCAGCACGGCTTGTTCGCCGTCGAGCTCGGCCTGCTTGTCGGCGCTCATCCTGGCACCTTCGGCCGGCTGCGCACTGCGGGCGTAGGCGTCACGGATGCGCTTCACATAGGCCGGATCCTTCAGCACCCAGGCTTGTTTGCCTTCGCGGTACCAGACGAAGTCGCCGGCGCCGTCGCGTGCTGCCTCGGCACGGCGGAAGTCGCTGCCGCTGCCGTTCATGACATGGACGTCGTCGCTGAAGAAGATGAACGACCGGTCGGGATTGCCGCCCTGCACGGTGATGGTTTCCATCGGTGCCATGGGTGCCGGGGGAGCCGCCGGCGGTACGGGCGCGGGGCTTGCCATGGGTGCTGGCGCCGCAGGTGCCGCCGGCGCCGCCGGAGCTGGCCCGGGCGGTGCGGGCGTAGGGGGCGGGGTCGGCGCAGCCCGACCGTAATAATCATTCGTGGCCGTACCGGTGTCGGCGGCGACGACGCGCCAGGGGATCACGCCCACGACCGCGATGGCGGCGACGAGGCACCAGGTGAGCGCGCGCGGGGGCGCGTCGGTAGCTTGACCGAGCATGTCGAGTCTCCTTTTCAGCGTGCGGAATGTGGGGGACGCGCCCGGCAGGGCATGGTGCGGATGCGGGGCGACGCCGAGACGGAGCAACAGACGTCCATACGTCCGCGGCGCCTGCCGGCCA
This sequence comes from Luteibacter sp. KNZ12-1A, assembly GCF_056755675.1. NCBI lineage: Bacteria > Pseudomonadati > Pseudomonadota > Gammaproteobacteria > Lysobacterales > Rhodanobacteraceae > Luteibacter > Luteibacter sp. KNZ12-1A. The sequence continues at coordinate 7,071 of NZ_JBPGXU010000145.1, forward strand.
CGGGACAGCACCAGCGCATCGCAAGCCGCCTCGCGGCAGAGGGCGTATTCGCGGGTGGCCAGATGGGCCAGCGGATGGAAGAAGAACAGCGTGCGCGCGAGTGCCGGCACGCAGCCCATGACAAGGTCGCCGCGACGCACGTGGGCGAGCTCGTGCATCAAGGCCATTTCCAGCTCCTCGTCGTCGAGCCGGTCGTCGAGGGGTAGCAGGATGGTGGGGCGCCACAAGCCCACCACCTGTGGCGAATCCACTTCCGCGGATACCGCCAGGCGAGGCGAGCGGCGCAAGCCGAGTTCACGGGCGCGGCGGGCGCAAAGCGTCTCGACGCGTACATCCTCGTGCGCCATGGCCCGCCGCAACACGGCGGACAGCCTTGCCCAGCGTACGGCGGCGACGATCAGTTGCAGCGCCACGGCGAGCATCCATGCGCCGAGCAACACCATGCTCAAGGAGAGCGCTCCCGACGGCGGCGCCACGTCGGCGGGCAGCGCCGCGTCGCCGATCGCGATGGGCGCGGTCAGCAGCACGTCGCGCGCCGGCGCGGTCGAAGGAAGCAGGGGG
>NZ_JBPGXU010000146.1:0-7458 GCF_056755675.1 Luteibacter sp. KNZ12-1A
AGCCGGCTCCGCCGGCGATGGGTGCTTGCCACAACCTGGCCCGCTGCCGCGGGATCGCCGACAAGGTCGGCTCCCACCGGGCGAGTTCATGCGACGCGGCAGGCTCAGCCCAGGGTGCCCAACCAGGCCAACTCGCTCTCCGAAAACCCCGCCTCGCGGCGCGCGTCCAGGTTGAACGGCCCTCGCAGCGAACCATTCATGTAATCGGCGAGCAGCTGCGCGAAGGTGGCCTCGGGCTCGATCCCGTCGCGCTCGCAGCACCAGTGGAACCATCGCGTTCCCGCCGCCACGTGGGCCACTTCCTCGCGCAGGATCACCTCGAGGATCGCGACGGTGCGCTCGTCGCCCTGGCGACGCAGCCGCTCCATCATGCCGGGGGTGACATCCAGCCCGCGCGCTTCCAGCACCCGGGGCACGAGGGCCATGCGTGCCGTATCGCTGTGCGCGGTCTTCTCCGCCATTTCCCATAGGCCGTTATGCGCGTCGAAGTCGCCGTAGGCATGGCCGAGTTCGGCAAGGCGGGCGGACAGCATCGTGAAATGCCGTGCCTCGTCGTTGGCGCACGAGGCCCAGTCCCGGTAATACGCCAACGGCTTCCCGCGGAAACGGTAGACCGCGTCCCAGGCCAGGTCGATGGCGTTGAATTCGATGTGCGCGATGGCATGCACGAGCGCGGCGCGGCCTTCCGCCGTACCCAGGCCACGCTGTGCCACCTCACGGGAAGGGACCAGGCGAGGACGTTCGGGACGGCCCGGAAGGGCGATGGGACGCGCCGGCGGCGATGACGGATCCGGCGCCAGATCGCCCGCCTGCAAGGCCGCCCAGGCCTCGAAGCTGAGCCGGACCTTCTCGGTCGGATCGGCGGCATCGAGGCAACGTCGGGCGGCGGCGTGCAGATCGTTCATGGATCGCTGGCGGCGCGATTCGTCATCCGCGCCGCCCGGTGCTCAGGCACTGCGGCGCTCGTTCTTGGCCGCGTCGGAGCGCAGTGCTTCCTGCTGCTCGAGGAAGCCGGCCTCGACACCCGTGACGTACTCGCCGGAGAAGCACGAGGTGTCGAAATGGGTGAGCGCTTCGTTGCCGTCGGCGACGGCCCAGACGAGGTCGTCGAGGTCCTGGTAGATCAACCAGTCCGCACCGAGCGCCTTCTCCACCTCCTCCACGGTACGCCCGGCCGCGACCAGTTCGGAGGCGGCGGGCATGTCGATGCCGTAGATATTCGGATAACGCACCGGCGGCGCGGCCGAGGCGAAGTACACATTCTTCGCACCGGCGTCGCGGGCCATCTGGATGATCTGGCGCGACGTGGTGCCACGAACGATGGAGTCATCCACCAGCAGGACGTTCTTCTTGCGGAATTCGAGGTCGATGGCATTGAGCTTGCGGCGCACCGATTTCACCCGTTCGCCCTGCCCCGGCATGATGAAGGTACGGCCGATATAGCGGTTCTTCACCAGCCCCTCGCGCATGGGCACGCCCAGGGCCTGCGCCAGCGAGCTTGCCGCCGTGCGCGAGGTATCGGGAATGGGAATGACCGCGTCGATGCCATGGTCGGGACCGCGTTCGCGGAGGATCTTCTCGGCCAGCTTCTCGCCCATGCGCAGGCGCGCCTTGTACACCGAGACATCTTCGATCATCGAATCGGGACGCGCGAGATAGACGTACTCGAAGATGCACGGCGCGTGGACGGCGCCTTCCGCGCAATGTCGCGCGTGGAGCTCGCCACCGTCGGTGACGATCACCGCTTCACCCGGCGCGATGTCGCGCAGGCGCTTGAAACCGAGCACGTCGAGGGCCACCGATTCGGAGGCGATCGCATATTCGCGGCCTTCCGGCGTGACGCGCTCGCCGAGCACGAGCGGACGAATGCCATTGGGGTCGCGGAAGGCGATCAGGCCATAACCGAGCACCAGCGCGATGCAGGCATAACCGCCACGGGCACGCGCATGCACGCGCGAGATCGCCTTGAAGACGTGCTCCGGCGTGAGGTCGCCGCGATCGTCCACCTGCAGTTCGTGCGCGAGCACGTTGAGCAGCACCTCGGAATCGGAATCGGTGTCGATGTGCCGGCGGTCGTCCTCGAACATCTCCTTGCGCAGGGTCTCGGTGTTCACGAGGTTGCCGTTGTGCGCGAAGGCGATGCCATACGGCGAGTTGACGTAGAACGGCTGCGCCTCCTCGGTACCTTCGGAGCCTGCCGTGGGATAGCGGCAATGACCGATGCCGATGCGTCCGCGCAACTTGCTGACGCCCGCGGAATTGAAGACGTCGCGAACCAGGCCGTTGCCCTTGTGCAGGCGCAAGCGCGCGCCATCCACCGTGGCGATGCCGGCGGCATCCTGCCCGCGATGTTGCAGGACGGTCAGGCCGTCATACAGGGCCGATGCCACTTCCGTGGTACCGACGATGCCGATGATTCCGCACATGGGTGTTGCCTTCTACGAAGAGGCCGCCGTGGTCGCGGCGGCAGGGTGAGCATTCGAATCTTTCGGAGGCTGCGCGGGGATCGTCAGGTCGCGCAGTTTCATCAATTCTTCCCGGCTGGGCAGTTTCACGTCCGGCATCTTCATGTTCTGCAGCGCCGCCGGCGGGTGCATGTATTCGCGCACGTTCGCAGGCACCTGCTGGCCAAGCCATGCGGCCGGCGCGGCGAACTGCGGCAGCATCGCGGATTCACGCCACATCGGTTCGTTCGGCAACGGCGTGAAGCCCAGCAGGAACACCACGCCGCTCACGATAAGTACACCGCGCGCCAGACCGAAGATCATCCCGAGCAGACGGTCCATGCCACCCAGCCCGGTTCCCGAGACCAGGCGCGAAATCAGGAACCGGAACACGGCACCGACCAGCAACACCGAGATGAAGCACAAGCCGTAGCCGATGGCGATCCGCGCCGACGGCAGCGATACGCTGCTCTCGAAGTAACGCGCGACCACCGGCCCGAACAACCACGCGATCCAGAACGCGGCCACCCAGACCACCAGTGAAAGCACTTCGGAGATGAGGCCGCGGGCGAGGCCGATCAAGACCGAAATGAACAGTACGGCAAGGATGACGTAGTCGGCCCAATTCACGTGACGCTCCTCGAATTCACGATGGGAGTCGGTCCGGCCCGTCAGGGCGCCGGGACGACGACCCCATCGAGGCCCACCTTGGCCTTGATCTGGTCCTTCAGGCGCACCGCGTCGTCACGCTGCGTCTGCGGCCCCGCGCGGACACGCCACAGCTTGGCGCCGCCGCTGGAGGCGATGCTATCCACATAGCCCGGGATGCCCGCGCCGCGCAGCTTGTCGCGCAGTCGCGTGGCTTCGGTCTCGCTGCTGACCGCGGCGACCTGGACGGCGAATCCCCCCGCGCGCGGCGCGGCGGCGGGCACGCTGGGCGTGGCCGCGGCGGGCGCCGGCGTGGCGGCGGCCGGCCGCTGCGGTGCCGGGGTATCGGCGGTCTGCGTCTCGGCCCTGGTCGACAGGCTGGCCGGGGCGCCGGGCACCGCGGCGACGATCTTCAGGCGGGCGGTCTCGGCGGCGGCGCGCGATTCGAACGGCCCGGCGGTGACCCGGGTGAGCGACTTGCCGGCCTGCGTGGTCGAGGCGGTGCTCACCGGATAGCCCAACGCCTTCACCTTCTGCACGAGGGCGTCGGCCTTGGAGCGGTCCGCGTAGGCACTGAGGTTGATGCTGTAGCTGCCCCGTGCGGCGGTGCCCGGCGGCAGCGCCGGTGCCGCGGCCGGCGTGGACGGCGGTGCCGAGGCGACGGGCGTGGTGGCAGGCTTGGCTGCCGGCTTCACAGGAGTCGCCGCCGGCTTGCTGGCGGCAGGCGCGTTGGCGAAATCTTCCGGCAGGGCGTCGGCCGGCTTGCGCGAGGCGATGTCCACCGAGGCGAGGCGGCCGCCGCCGCCCGGGGTGACGTTCGCGGCAGGCGCCGAAACGGCGGGCGCGGGCTGCTGTGGTGCCGCACCGGCGGGCGCGCCCGCCACCTGCGGGCCATTCGCCGTCGCCGGCGAACCGTTCGGGGCCACGTCGAGCGTGCGCGTCTGCAGTTCGCGGTCCGGTGCCGGCGGAATCGCCAGGCTGACGGTCTGGTCGGCGTCGGACTTGGGCGGCGTGCTTGAGAACAACATCGGCAGGAACAGGACCGCCAGGGCGATCAGGACGGCGGCACCCAGCATGCGTGTTTTCAAGGAAGGCTCCATACGACCGGTGCAAAGCGAATCGCGGCGATTATAACCGGCAATGGACCTGCCCCGACGCCTTGGCCGTGCCGGCGTTCACGTGGCCGTGGACAAGGCGGCGCCTGCGACGAAGAAGGAGCCGAAAAGCAGCACGGTGTCCTCGTCGCCAGCGGCGTCGCGCGCGGCCGCCCAGGCCCGGACGACGTCCGGAAACGCCTGTGCGACAGCACCCGGGAGCACGGCGGCGAGAGTGGCCGCGATCGCATCGGCAGGCAAGCCCCGCGGCGTATCGCGCTCCAGGCCCGCCAGGAACCACCCATCGACCCGACGCCCCAGGGCCTCGACGACACCCGCCACGTCCTTGTCCGCGAGGGCGCCGTATACGGCGAAGACACGGCCTGCCGAAGGTTCGGCGTCAAGCCATGCCGCCAAGGCACGCGCCGCCTGCGGGTTGTGCCCGACATCCACGAGGGTGCGCGGGCGCTCGGCGATCCGCTGGAGGCGACCAGCCACATGCACGTGTTCGAGGCCATGCCGGATGGCTTCGGACGAGACATCCACCCGTGAGCCGAGGGCGTGGATGGCGGCGATGGCCGTCGCCGCGTTGGCGACCTGCACCGGGGCATCGAGGGCCGGCCGGGGCAGGTCCAGCGCCGTGCCGTCCCGGTGGGTCCAACGCCAATCCGTGGTAGCCGCCCTTGTGGTGACGGTGAAGGCCTCGCCAGCGCGGACGACATGGGCGCCGATGTCGCGCAGGGCTTGCAGCAGGCCGGCCGGGGGCGCCGGTTCGCCGACGATGGCGGGCCGGCCCGCACGGGCGATGCCCGCCTTCTCTCGACCGATGCTGTCGCGGTCGCCGCCGAGCCAGTCCTGGTGATCGAGGTCGACCGTGGTGATGACCGCGACATCGGCATCGACGATGTTCACCGCATCGAGCCGGCCACCCAGTCCCACCTCGAGGATCGCCACGTCGAGCGACGCGCGCGCCATCAGGTCGATGGCGGCCAACGTGCCGAATTCGAAGTAGGTCTGCGGGATGTCGCCGCGCGCCGCCTCGATCCTTTCGAACGAAGCGACCAACGCGTCGTCACCGGCATCCTCGCCATCGATCCGGATACGCTCGTTGTATCGAAGGAGGTGCGGCGAGGTGTAACACCCCGTGCGGTAGCCCGCCGCGCGCAGCATGCCCTCCAGCAAGGCCACCGTGGACCCCTTGCCGTTGGTACCGCCGATGGTGATCACGATGGGTGCCGGACGCGGCGCGCCCATCGCCTCCCAAACCGCGCGCACGCGCTCCAGGCCCAGCGCGATGTCGCGCGGATGCGTGCGCTCCTGGTAAGCGAGCCACTCGGCCAGCGTGCGCGTCATGCGGATTCCCGGTCCAGTTCACGCATCCAGAAATCGAGCGTGTGCGGCGTGGCGGCGTCGGTGCCGACCTCCTTCCACGACAAGGTGCAACTCAGGTCGATCGCCGGCTTGTAACCCCGCCCGAGCCAGAACGCATCGTTCCGATGGTAGGTCGCCGGCTTGCGTGGATCGCCGGGCTCCCGCCGCACCGAGCAGAAGGCCGTCCAGCGGAAGGCCCCGGCGTCGCGCGCGTGCGCTTCCCGTGCATCGAAGAAGACATGCCCGATGCCGCGTCCACGCCACGGCGTGAGCAGCACCGATTCGCCGAAATAGAACACGTCGTCCGGCGCGATCCCGTGCTCTTCGAAGGGCCTGCGGAAGGTCTCGCCTTCGTCGGCCAGAGGCATGCCGGTGGAAGCACCCACCGCGCGTCCCGCATCGTCGCGCGCGACGACACACACGCTGCGCGGCGACGCGGCATACGCGGCCAGGTAGTTTCGTTCGTAGGAGCGGTCGCCGTCGTAGAGGTAAGGCCAGTCGCGAAACACCGCCTGGCGCAGTCCGGACAATTCCTCGGCCACGGGCAGGATGTCCTTGCCCACGTAAGTACGTACATCGATCCCTGGAATGTGGCGCATGCGGAAAGCCCAACGAAAGAGGCGTGCAGCTTAATCGCAGTGTCGACCGCGCGCACCTGCACGGTCTTGCGAAGGTAGCCAGCATGTTCGCGGGATGGTCCCATCTTGTCGACTGGACGAGTGCCCATGCCATCGTCCCGTTCCTCGCCCTGCTCCACCTGTCCGGCCTGGCCGGCGATCCGCGTGAAATCGCGGGGGCGATCCTCATCTCGATCCTCCAGGTGGCGATCATCGCCTTGGTGTTCCGCCCGCTCGAATCGGTGATCCCCGCCGAGACGTGGGCGGACCGCAGGCTCACGCGCGTGGATTGGCAATACACGCTGATGATGCTGCTCGGGATCTTCCCGATGTTCAGCTACCTGGTCCTGACGCCGATAGGCAACGCCTTCGGTGGGACCGGCGCGGAAGGCAACGACGATTCACCGTTGGGCATCGTGCACTGGGTGCCTGCATTGAACAGCCATCCGCTTGCGCTGTTCCTGGTCTACTACGTCATCTACGACCTGGTCTATTACTGGATGCATCGCCTGCAACACGCGCTGCCGTGGTGGTGGGCGCTGCACAGCATGCATCACAGCACGCGGCAGATGAGTTGCTGGACCAACGACCGTGGCAGCCTCGTCGACGGCTTCCTGCAATCGATGGTGCTGGCGGGCGTGGGCCTGTTGATCGGCGTCGCGCCCACGGAATTCGCGTGGTTGATGCTGTTGGGAGAACTGGTACAGAACTTTTCGCACGCGAACGTGCGTATACGCTTCGGGCCGGTCCTCGATCGCCTGTTCGTTTCGCCGGTGTTCCACCGTCTTCATCACATGCTGATGGACCCGGATCGCCCCACGCTGCACAACTGCAACTTCGGCCAGGTCTTCTCGATCTGGGATTCCCTGTTCGGTACCGCTCTGCATGGTGAGCCGATCCGGCCAACGGGCGTGGGCGATCCCATGGTGGATGCGGACAACGAGAAAGGGCTGACGGGCCTGCATTGGGCGGCGTTTCGCCGCTTCTGGGGCGCGGTCACGTGCAAGGCGGGCTGGCGGCTAGGCGAGGTCGCCTTCGGCACGGATTACCGGCCGGTGTCGGTGAAGGAGATCGACCTTCATGCGTTGGAGGATGGGCGGCTTGGCGAGCACCCATCGCCTAGCAGAAGCGGCGCCTAAGCTGACGTTTTCGTTCTTCGCGCGCTCCTGATTTCGTTCGATATCGGGCTCGGCTTCGCGTTGGGGTGGTGGGGCAGAGCCGTCGGCCGCCACCCTCGTCGCTCCGGTTACACCGTCGCTCGGGAAAGGAAGCCGCTGCGCGGCC
>NZ_JBPGXU010000147.1:0-7369 GCF_056755675.1 Luteibacter sp. KNZ12-1A
TCCCAAGGGACGGCGACTACCGTCGCGCCGAGGGTGGCGCCCGGCAGCTCCCCTCGCCACGCACACGGCGAGCGCGATGGCGAAGCCGAGCCGTAAGCTCCCCCCATCCCACGACACAAAGCAAAAAAAAACCCCGGCAGGTTTCCCGGCCGGGGTTCTTTCGATCAAGCCTGGAAGGGCTTAGTCGGCGTCGACTGCTTCGCCCGCGGTCGGGCGGTCCACCAGCTCGACATACGCCATCGGGGCGTTGTCACCCGGGCGGAAGCCGCACTTGAGGATGCGCAGGTAGCCGCCGGGACGCTCGCGGTAGCGAGGACCCAGCTCGACGAAGAGCTTACCGACAGCCTGCTTGTCGCGCAGGCGCGAGAAAGCGAGACGACGGTTGGCGACGCCATCGGTCTTGGCGAGCGTGATGAGCGGCTCGGCGACGCGACGGAGTTCCTTCGCCTTGGGAAGGGTGGTGCGGATAAGCTCGTGCTTGATCAGCGACGAAGCCATGTTCTTGAACATCGCTTCGCGGTGGCTGCTCGTGCGGTTGAGCTTGCGACCGGATTTCTGGTGGCGCATGGCGTTTACTCTCTAAGTCTATTGTTATGAAAAGCCGGTCAGGATGAGCCGACTTCCCGCGGTTACCCGCTGATGCAGGGCACTAAGAACGCCCCGCTATAAGAGCACGGCCTCTTTGGACCGCTTTGGAATCCCGGTGGAAGTGCGCGAGGCATCCGCCGGGTGGTGCAAAGGATCGGGGCGATCGAATGCCGATCGCCCCGTGAAACATCAGCCCAGCTGCATGCCGTGGGAAAGACCCGGCGGCGGCCAGTTTTCGAGCTTCATGCCAAGGGCGAGACCACGTCCGCCCAGCACATCCTTGATTTCCGTCAGCGACTTCTTGCCAAGGTTCGGCGTCTTCAGCAGCTCGACCTCGGTCTTCTGGACCAGGTCGCCGATGTAGTAGATGCTCTCGGCCTTGAGGCAGTTCGCCGAACGGACCGTCAGTTCGAGATCGTCGATCGGACGCAGCAGGAGCGGATCGAACCCACCCTTCTCCGCCTTGGTCGAATCGCTCTCGCGGCGCGAGAAATCGCCGAAAACCGACAGCTGATCGTTGATGATTTCAGCAGCCTTGCGGACCGCGTCTTCAGCACCGATCGTGCCGTTCGTCTCGATGTCGAGCACGAGCTTGTCGAGGTTGGTGCGCTGCTCGACACGAGCCGCATCCACTTCGTAAGCCACGCGCAGGACCGGCGCGAACGACGCGTCGAGCTGCAGACGGCCGATCGGCCGCGTCTCGTCATCCGGGTGCTGGCGCGCGCTGGCCGGCTGGTAGCCGACGCCACGACGCACCTTCAGGCGCATGTTCAGTGCCACATCCTTGGTGAGGTGGCAGATCACGTGCTCCGGGTTGACGATTTCAACGGAATGATCGACCGCGATATCGCCCGCGGTGACCACGCCCTTGCCCTTCTTCGACAGCGTCAGGGTGACTTCATCACCGCTGTGCTGACGGATGGCGACATCCTTGAGGTTCAGCAGGACTTCGATCACGTCCTCCTGCAGGCCTTCCAGGGTGGTGTACTCGTGCAGCACGCCGTCGATTTCGACCTCGACGATCGCGCTGCCCGGAATCGAAGAGAGCAGCACGCGGCGCAGCGCGTTGCCCAGGGTGTGACCAAAGCCACGCTCGAGCGGCTCGACCACCACCTTAGCGCGGTTCGCTCCAAGCTGCTCGACGCTGAGGCCACGAGGCCGCAGCACACTAGTTGACGAAACTGCCATGCAAGGCTCCGGTGGATTACTTCGAGTAAAGCTCGACGATCAGGGCTTCGTTGATATCGGCCGGCAGATCACCGCGATCCGGAACGGCCTTGAACGTGCCTGCGAACTTCTTGCTGTCGACCTCGACCCACGACGGACGAAGATCCATCGTGTCGTAGATCGTCGCCGCTTCCTGCACGCGCAACTGCGTGCGGGCCTTCTCCGTCAGCGAGACCTCATCGCCCGGGCGGACATGATAGGAAGGCACGTTGACCTTCTTACCGTTGACCGTGACGGACTTGTGGGCCACGAGCTGGCGAGCCTGGGCGCGGGTGACCGCGAAACCCATGCGGTAGACGACATTGTCGAGACGGCTTTCCAGGAGGCGAAGCAGGTTTTCACCCGTATTGCCCTTCTGGGTCGAAGCCTTGGTGTAGTAGTTGCTGAACTGACGCTCAAGCACGCCGTAGATGCGCTTGACCTTCTGCTTCTCACGCAACTGAACAGCGTAGTCGGACAGGCGGGCGCGCTTGTTTGCGCCATGCTGGCCGGGCTTGTTTTCGAGCTTGCACTTGGAATCGAGCGCGCGGGCGGGGCTCTTCAGACCGAGGTCGGCACCCTCACGACGCGCAAGTTTGCAGGTAGCTCCACGATAACGGGCCATGGGTATGCTCCTTAGACGCGACGCTTCTTGGGGGGACGGCAGCCGTTATGCGGAATCGGCGTGACGTCGATGATGTTGAGCACCTTGTAGCCCAACGCGTTCAGAGAGCGCACGGCCGACTCGCGGCCCGGGCCGGGGCCCTTGATGCGCACTTCCACGGTCTTCACACCGTAGTCGCCAGCGGCGCGGCCGGCCTTTTCGGCGGCGACCTGCGCTGCGAACGGGGTCGACTTACGGGAACCGCGGAAACCCGCGCCGCCCGCGGTCGCCCACGACAGGGCGTTGCCCTGGCGATCGGTGATCGTGACGATGGTGTTGTTGAAAGAAGCCTGCACGTGGGCCACGGCATCCGTGACGACGCGCTTGATCTTCTTCTTGGTTTTAACCGGCTTAGCCATGATCGGTATCCGTTACTTCTTGATCGGACGACGCGGACCCTTGCGGGTACGGGCGTTGGTACGCGTGCGCTGGCCGCGCACCGGCAGGCCGCGACGGTGGCGCAGGCCACGGTAGCAACCAAGATCCATGAGGCGCTTGACCGCCATGCCGATTTCGCGACGAAGGTCGCCCTCGACCGTGTACTTGGCGATCTCGGCGCGGATCTTCTCGACCTCGCCTTCGCTGAGCGACTTGATGGGGGTGGTCGCAACCACGCCCGCGTCGACGCAAACCTGCTTCGCCCGCGAACGGCCGATTCCGTAAATGCTCTGCAAACCAACCCAGACATGCTTCTGGACCGGCAAATTGACACCCGCGATGCGCGCCATGATGTACTGTCTCCGATGCGTTTCGTGCGCGGTAAACGCGCAATTCTAACCGTAATTAACCTAAACGGGAAGTCCTGCGGCGCTGGGCGCCAAGGCCTCCCCTACTTGGGGCCTCCGTCGCGTCTCAGCTGCGACGGAGATTGGACTTCTTAAGCAGACTCTCGTACTGGTGGCTGACGAGATGGGCCTGGACCTGAGCCGTGAAGTCCATCACCACCACCACCACGATCAGCAGCGAAGTGCCGCCGAAATAGAACGGGACGTGCCAGGCGTTCTGCATGAACGTGGGCACCAGGCAGACCAGTACGATGTAGAGCGCGCCAACACCGGTAAGCCGGGTCATGACGCCATCGATATAGTCCGCCGTGGCACGACCCGGGCGGATGCCCGGAATCAACGCGCCCGAACGCTTGAGGTTATCGGCCGTTTCCTGCGAATTGAACACGATCGCCGTATAGAAGAAGGCGAAACCGATCACCAGCACCGCGAACACGATGTCGTGGACCGGCTCACCCGGGCTCAGCGCCGTGGTCAGCCATTGCAGCCAACGGGACTGGTGGGCAGAGCCGAACCAGGTCGCCGCGGTCGCGGGGAAAAGCAGCAGGCTGGTCGCGAAGATCGGCGGAATGACGCCCGCCATGTTGATCTTCAGCGGCAGGTGCGAGGTCTGGCGCTGGAACTGACGCTGGCTGCCCTGCTTCGCGTAATTCACGGTGATACGCCGCTGGGCGCGCTCCATGAACACCACGAAGGCCGTGACCGCCAGGATCACCACGGTGACCATCAGCAGCTTCAGGACCGACAGCTCGCCGTTGTTCGCCATGGACAGCGTGTGCACGATGGCACCCGGCAAGCCCGCGACGATACCGGCGAAGATCAGCATCGAGATACCGTTGCCGATTCCGCGCTCCGTGATCTGCTCACCCAGCCACATCAGGAACATCGTGCCGGCGGTGAGGCCGACGACCGACGCCATGACGAAGCCGGCACCCGGCATGTAGACCACCGGTGCGCCGCCCGTGGCGACCTGCTTCTGCAGGGCCACCGCGATGCCGAACGCCTGGAAGGCCGCGAGGCCCACCGTGCCAAAGCGCGTGTAGGTGGTCATCTTGCGACGACCCGCCTCGCCTTCCTTGCGCAGCGCCATGAGCGACGGAATGACCGAGCCCATCATCTGCACCACGATCGACGCCGAGATGTACGGCACCACACCGAGAGCGAACACCGAGAAGCGGGACAGCGAACCACCCGAGAACATGTTGACCATGTTCAACAGGCCGCCACCACCCTCGACCAGGCTCGTCATCGCCTCGGGGTTCACGCCCGGAACGGGAATGAACGAGCCGAGACGGAAGACGATCAGCGCACCGATAAGGAAAAAGATGCGCTGACGCAGTTCCGTCAGTTTGCCCAGCGAGCCGAGCGTTGTGCCCTGCGCTGCAGCCACCTGATTACTCCACGCTGCCGCCGGCGGCTTCGATGGCCGCCTTGGCGCCGGCCGTCGCAAGCACACCGGAGAGCTTCACCGCACGGGTGATTTCGCCCTTCAGGACGATCTTGACCTTCTTCGCGCGGCTGGTCACGAGACCGGCGGCGTGCAGGGCGATCAGATCGATGGTGTCGGACTTGACCGACGCCAGCTGGTACAGCATGACCTGTTCCGTATCGGCCTTCTTCAGCGAACGGAAGCCGACCTTCGGCAAACGACGCTGCAGCGGCATCTGGCCGCCTTCGAAACCGACGCGGTGCGTATTGCCGGCACGGGCGTGCTGACCCTTGTGACCACGGCCGGCGGTCTTGCCGAGGCCGGAGCCGATACCGCGCGCGACGCGGGTACGGGTCTTGCGGGCGCCCTTGCCGGGCCTGAGTTCATTAAGACGCATGACGTTTACTCCTCGACCCGGACCAGGTAGTAGACCGTGTTGATAAGGCCACGGACCTGGGGGCTATCCTTCAGTTCGCGCACATCGTTGAGCTTGTTCAGGCCCAGGGCCTTCACGCTCAGACGATGACGACCCTGTACACCGCGAAGGCCCTTGACGAGGCGGACGCGGACGGTGCCGGTGTTTTCGTTGTTCTTAGCCATTGCCGAGGACCTCTTCGATCGTCTTGCCACGCTTGGCGGCAATGCGCTTCGGCGATGCAACGGCCTGGAGGCCCTTGATCGTGGCGCGGACGAGGTTGATCGGGTTGCGCGAGCCGACGGCCTTCGCAAGCACGTCCTTCACGCCGACCACTTCGAGGACGGCGCGCATGGCACCGCCGGCGATGACGCCAGTACCCTGCGAGGCGGGCTGCATGTAGACGCGGGCCGCACCGTGGTTCGCCTTGATCGCGTACCAGAGCGTGCCATTGTTCAGTTCGATCGACACCATGTTGCGACGGGCGCGCTCCATCGCCTTGGAAATGGCGACCGGCACTTCGCGTGCCTTGCCATAACCAAAGCCGACGCGACCTTCGCCATCGCCGACAACGGTCAGCGCGGTGAAGCTCATCTGGCGGCCACCCTTGACGGTCTTGGCCACGCGGTTGACGGCGATCAGCTTTTCAAGCATGCCGTCCGAATTTTCGCGATCTGTCGAGGACATCTCTCTTTCCTGTCTGCCCGGACGTACCGGGACTTCTGTTTACGGCTTGGTCGCCGCTTGGAGTTGTAGTTACAGCGGGCGGCACCGGTCCCTGGGGACCGATGCCGTGGCCTGACGCCTCTTAGAACTTGAGGCCGGCCTCACGCGCCGCGTCGGCAAGAGCCTTGATGCGACCGTGATAACGGAAACCCGAGCGATCGAAGGCAACAGCTTCGATACCGGCGGCCTTGGCGCGCTCGGCAACGACGCGGCCGACCGTGCTGGCGGCCTCGATGTTCTTCTTGCTCTTGAGGCCTTCGGCCACCGACTTCTGCACGGTCGAGGCGGCTGCCACGACGGTGCCGTTCGGTGCGAAGACCTGGGCGTAGATGTGCTGACCGGTGCGGTGCACGCTCAGGCGGGCGACGGCGAGCTCACGGATGTGGGCACGGGTCGACTTGGCGCGGCGCAGGCGGGAATCGTTCTTGTTCATCGTCTCGTCTCCAGAAAGCGGATAGGCCGATTAGGCCTTCTTGGCTTCCTTCAGGATGATCGTCTCGCCGGCGTAGCGGACACCCTTGCCCTTGTAGGGCTCCGGCGAACGGAACGCGCGGATCTTCGCGGCCACCTGGCCCACGAGCTGCTTGTCGGCACCCTTCACCAGGACTTCCGTCTGCGACGGAACTTCGATGGTGATGCCTTCCGGCGCCTCGAAGATCACCGGGTGCGAATAACCCAGCGAGAGGTTGACCGACTTACCGGTGAGCTGGGCGCGGTAACCCACGCCGACGAGCTCCAGCTTCTTCTCGAAGCCGTTGGCCACGCCATGGATCATGTTGGCGACGATCGCGCGGGCGGTACCGCCGAACTTGTCGTCGGCACCCTCGGCGAGAACGACGTTCGCGACGCCATTCTCCTGCTGGAACGAAACGCCCGGCAGTTCGTGGGTGGTCAGGGTGCCCTTCGGGCCCTTGACGGTGACGGTGCCGTTGGCGATCGAGAGTTCGACGCCCTTCGGCAAGGTGATGGGCTGCTTGGCTACACGTGACATGTCGGGACTCCTTACGCCACCTGGCCGATGACTTCGCCGCCCAGACCCTTCGCACGGGCCTGCGCGTCGGTCAGGAGACCGGCGGAAGTCGAGATGATCGAGATACCCAGGCCACCGAGGACCTTCGGCAGCTCGTCCTTGCCGCGGTAGACGCGGAGACCGGAACGGCTGACACGGGAGATGGTTTCGATGGCCGGACGGCCTTCAAAGTACTTCAGCTTGATCTCGAGGACCGGCTTGCCAGCTTCGTCAGCGGCACGGGCGTCGAGAATATAGCCTTCGTTCTGCAGAAGCTTGGCCAGGGCCAGCTTCATCTTCGACGACGGCATACGGACAACCGACTTGCCAGAGGCCTGGCCATTACGGATGCGCGTAAACAGATCGGCGATGGGATCAGTCATGCTCATAAGAAAACCCTTGAGAGTGCACCGATATCCGAATTACCGGAAATCTTAAATTGTAAAGCCGACAATCGTGGGGGTGGGGTGGGCAGACCCCCCCCGATAAAACCTTGCCCCCCCCGGGGGGGGTTTTTTTACAGCAAGCCATTCGCAACCCCCGCCCC
>NZ_JBPGXU010000148.1:0-7218 GCF_056755675.1 Luteibacter sp. KNZ12-1A
CAGCGGGCCAGGTTGCAGCAAGCACCCATCGCCGACAAAGTCGGCTCCCACCAGGGTCGAGTTCCCACACCGAGTGCCCGGGCGTATTGCCGCCTATCGAGCAACCTCAAGCGACGGCGACACCGCGACGCCGAAGGTAAGGCGCGAGGACGAAGCAGGCGACACCCATCAGCATCACCACGATGCCACCCCACACGGCGGGCTCGAAACGCTCGTCGAACACGAGGTACGAGGTGAAGATGCCGGACACCGGCACGATCAATGACAACGGCGCCACCGATGTCGCCGGGTATTTCTTCATGAGGTTGTTCCACACCATGTAACCGAACACGGTGGTCACATAGGCCTGGAACAGCACCGATCCGGCCGCCCGCCAACTCACTCCGTGAGCAAGGGCCTGAAAGGGAGCCAGTCCGTGGACGACATAGGTGAGGATGAACAGCAGCGGCGCGGAGAACACGCTCGACCAAGCGACGAACGCGATCATGTCGGCCGGCTTGTACCGCTTCACGATGAGGTTGCAGACGCTCCAGCTGAACGCCGCCAGCAAGACCAGCGCGATGCCGACGGCGGTGGACGTACCTTCGATATGGCTTATCACGATCACCAGGCCAGCCGCCGCCAGCAGCATGCCCGCCCATTGAGGCATGTGGATGCGTTCGCGAAGGAACACCGCGCTCGACAGGACGGTGAAGAACGCGCTGAACTGCAACACCAGCGATGAAAGCCCTGGCGACATCCCCTTGGCCATGGCCAGGTTCACGACCCACCAGAGACCGACGCCGAACAGCACGCCGTACGCCGCCAATGCCGCGACGGGCACGTCACGCGGCCGGCGCAGGAACAACACCAGCGGAAACGCGGTGAAGGTGAAGCGCAGTCCGGTAAGGAGGAAGGGATCGAGGTCGCGCAGGCCCACCTCGATCACGGAAAAATTGCTTCCCCATATCAGTGCGACGAGTACGCCCAGGAGCAGGTCTGCGGGTTTCATGGCTCGCCATCGTCTTCGAAGCGCAGGTGCTTCACGCTGCGGCCGTGGCGGCGGACGAGCTTCAACGCTTCGACGCCCACCTTGATATGCCGTTCGACGAAGGTGGCCGTGACCGCGGCGTCGCTGGTTTCGGTCTTCACGCCTTCCGGGATCATCGGCTGATCGGACACGAGCAGGAGCGCGCCGCAGGGGATGTGGTTGGCGAAGCCGGCGGCGAAGATGGTCGCGGTTTCCATGTCGATCGCCATGCTGCGGGTGCGACGCAGGTATTCCTTGAAGCCGTCGTCGTGTTCCCAGACCCGGCGGTTCGTCGTGTAGACGGTGCCCGTCCAGTAGTCGTGGCCGAGGTCGCGGATCATGGTGGACACCGCGCGCTGCAACTGGAACGCCGGCAGGGCCGGCACTTCCGGCAGGAGGTAGTCGTTCGAGGTGCCCTCGCCCCGGATCGCGGCGATCGGCAGGACCAGGTCGCCGATGGCGTTCTTCTTCTTGAGGCCGCCGCACTTGCCCAGGAATAGCACGGCCTGGGGTTCGATCGCGCTGAGCAGGTCCATGACCGTCGCCGCGTTGGGGCTGCCCATGCCGAAGTTGATCAGCGTGATGCCGTCGGCCGTCGCGTTGGGCATGGGCCGGTCGCGCCCGTGCACCTCCACGCCGTGCTCCAGGGCGAAGCGCTCCACGTAGTGGCCGAAGTTGGTCAGCAGGATGTGCCGGCCGAATGCCTCCACGGGCGTGCCCGTGTACCTGGGCAGCCAGTTGGAGACGATCTCGTTCTTGGTTTTCATGTCGAATCCGGGTGCGCATGCGCCGGCGGCGTTCGCCTTTGCCTGCCGACGGCGCGGTTACCGGCGACGCCACGCCGGCGGAGTGCCAAATTCATTCGCGCAAGTGTAGCATCCGGCCCAGCGGGGCAAGCCGGGACGCATCGGGTGTTTCGGGCGCCGCGGGCCGTCAGGCCTACGATGGGGGGTGGTGCCCGATGCGAATCGGCGTAGCGATCGACGCGGCCTGCGACCTGCCGCAGGATTTCCTGGAGCGCAACGGTATCGCGGTGATGCCCATCGCCGTGAAGGTGGACCTGCAACGCTTCAAGGACGACCGCGACCCGGTCGAGATCCAGCGTTTCCGCAACCAGAAGCTGGGCAGCCGCAGCCATTCGGCCGAAACCGAGGCAAGCTCGGTGGAAGACGTGCAGAACCTCTTCCTCCAGCGGATGGTGAAGGAATACGACTGCGTCGTCTGCCTCACCATCATGGCCACGCGCAGCCCCATCCACGACAACGTGATCAAGGCGAGCTTCGCGATCCTCAAGAACTACCGGCCGATCCGCGAAGCCGCCGGCATCGGCGGCCCCTTCCTGATGCGCGTGGTCGATACCCGCAACATCTTCGCCGGCTCGGCGCCGGTGGTGGTCGAGGCGGTGCGAACGATCCAGGCGGGCAAGTCCCCCGCCGAGGTACGCGAACGCGCCGCCCATATCGCCGATTGTTCCTACGGCTACATGCTGCCGCGCGACCTCAACTATCTCCGTTCCCGAGCCCGCAGCAAGGGCGACCGAAGCGTGAGCTTCCTGAGTTCCATGCTCGGTACCGCGCTGGATATCAAGCCGATCCTGCGCGCGCACAAGGGTGAAACCGGGCCGGTGGGCAAGGTCAGGGGCTTCGAGCATGGTGCGCAGACGTTGTTCGACTACGCCGCGAAGCGCGTGCAGGCCGGTTTGCTCGTGCCTTCGCTCTCGCTCAGCTACGGCGGCGATCTCGACGACATGCGCAACCTGCCCGGCTACCAGGCGCTCACGCGCATTTGCGCCGAGGCCGGCGTGGAGATATTGGAGAGCCCGATGGGTATCACGGGCATGGTCAACGTCGGCGAAGGCGCGATGACACTCGGCCTCGCTTCCGAAGAACACGTGGCCGAGTTCTGAGCATGCTTCCCATGCGCGTCCTGCTCGCCGCCCTCGCCCTGGCGACGGGCGGCGACGTGGCGGCGGAAACCGTCTACAAGTGCCAGGCCGGTGGACAGACGATCTACCAGCAGACACCCTGCGCGAAGAATCAGCGCCAGCAGGCGATCCAGCTGCAGGACTCCGCACCGGCGGACGGGCGCGTGGCACCGATGCCCGGGCCGCCGCCATCGCGCGAGGCGGTCGACGAGACACCCCCGCCGGCGGCACCCGTGGCCCCGGCTCCCGTGCTCTACGGCTGCATCCGCGCCACCGACGGCAAGCCGTACACCAGCGACAACGGCCATCCCGAGCCATACATGGCGCCGCTCGGCGTGCTCGGCGCCATCACCCCGTCGCTCGCCGATACCTATGGCAGCCGCGACGCGGCGGTCGCTTCCGCGCCGGAACTCAACCGCGGCAAGGGCAATGCGGCGGCGGTGGCGACCAGCAACTACGTATGGGTGCAGGACCAGTGCCGCCGGCTCAGCCCCACCGAGGCCTGCCAGGCCTTGCGCGGCGACGCCGAGGCGAACCAGCGGCTGCTCCGCAACGCGTTCAAGAGCGAGCGCGCTCCACTGGAGGCGAAGGATGCACGGCTACAGGCACAGTTGAAGGGCTGCGGGTAGGCTGCTGAAGGCTTGCCGATACCCGATGGCGGGAGCCTCAGCCCTTGTGGAAGCTGCCGCTCCTGTGGAAGCCGCTGTTCTTGTGGGAGCCGCTTCAGCGGCGATGGGTGCTTGCATTGACCCGGCCCGCTGCCGCGGGATCGCCGACAAGGTCGGCTCCCACAAAGCTCGATCAGGCTGCTGCCACCGCGAGTCCGGACACCACGCCCAGCGAGGGGTCGCCTTCGACCATGGGAATGCCCGGGAAGCTGTCGCGTACGGCCGCCTTCACGATCGGCGAGCGCGAGGTGCCGCCGGTGAGGAACACGCTGGCGGGCACGCCGGGCCATTCCTCGCGGACCTCGGCGAGCAGGCGCTGCATGCGGTGGATGAACGGCTCCACCGCTTCGTCCATGTCGGCGCGAGCGATGCCCACGCCGAGGCCGTGTTCGAGGAAGCCGAGATCGGCGTGGGTGTCGTCGACGGTGCTCAAGGCGATCTTGCTGCGCTCCGCGACCTGGTTGAGGCGTGTCGTGGCGCCCGGCTGCTGCAACGCGCGCAACCGCGACTGCCAGGGTTCGTCGACCATGCGGTAATCCTGGCGGCGGAACTCGCGCTGCTTCGGCAGGTTGTGCACGCTGGCCGCTTCGACGAAATGATGTACGGGCACGCGGGTGACGTTGTTGCCCAGCTGAGGCATGAAGCTATGCATGCTGAGGTTGATGTCGAGATCGGTGCCACCCTTGGCCAGGCCCCACGTGCGGACGATCCGGGGCAGTTCATCGCCGCCCAGCTCGGCGAAGGCGACGTCGGTGGTACCGCCGCCGATGTCGACGATGAGCGCGGCCTGCCGTGTCGTGAGCCGCTTGTGATAGTGCATCGCCGCCGCCGCGGGTTCCTCCAGGAACGAAATGCCGTCGAAGCCCGCCACGGCGGCCGCTTCGCGGAGGATCTCCACCGCCTGTTCCGATCCCTTCTCGCCCATGGAACTGCGGAAGTGCACCGGCCGTCCGATCACCGCGGTGCGCACGGCCTCGCCGAGCTGGCGGCTGGCGGCGAGGCGTATGTGCTCGAGGATGTGCGTGGCGATGTGCACGATCACCTTGCGCACTTGCGGATCGAGGCGATAGCCCAGCATCGACTTCGGCGATTCGATGAGGTTGCCGTCGCCGTACTCGAGATAGGCTTCGACGGCCTCGTCGCCGAACAGCGCATGCTGGAAGCTTTCCACCGTCGCGGTCGGCGATTCGGCGGCGCGGCGCTCCATCCACTGGCGGCGCACCGTGCGCAACGCGTCGCGACGCAGTTCGTTGTCGCCGCGTTCGACGAAGGCGCCACCGCGCTGCTGCGCTTCCGTCGCGAACTGACGCTGCTGGGCGCGTGCCGAGCGGATGTGGGCCTCGACCTGGGCGTCGAGTTCCGGCGTCAGCTGGAAGTCGTTCGGATCGGGCACCACTTCGGGAAAGAAGACGGCCGTGCGAAATTGCCTGGCCTCGCCGAAGTGGATCAGGGTCAGTTCGTCGCCGACGAAGGTCGCGGCGGCGGAATAGCTCGTGCCGAAGTCGATACCGATGTTCATGGGGCTCTCGGGGGCAAGACAGGCGGGCGGCATGGCGCGGCGGCGCGCCGGCGGCCCCGGGGAACCGCCTATCTTAAGGCCTCAGAAGCCGTAGCGCAGGAATCCGCCATCCACGGCGACGACTTCGCCGGTGACGTAGCTCGATGCCGGCAGGCAGAGGAAGGCCACGGCCCCGGCCACTTCCTCGGGCTCGCCGATGCGGCCCATGGGCGTCCGCTCCAGCACTTCCTCCAGGTATTCGGAGTCCGCGAGCGCGGGCTCGCTGCGTTGCGTGCGGATGTACCACGGCGCCACCGCGTTGACGCGGATGCCGTCCTCCGCCCATTCGACCGCGAGGTTCCGGGTCATCTGGTGCAGCGCGGCCTTGGTCATCCCATAGGGTGAACCTGTACGTACATGCGTGATGCCGGAGACCGACCCGACATTCACGATCGCCGCGTTGGCGTGCTGGACCAGGTGCGGATAGGCCAGCCGGCTCATTTCGAAGGCGGAGAACACGTTCAGTTCGAAGAGCGCGCGGTATTCGTCCTCCTCGTAGTCCAGCGTCGGACGCGGCGTGTTGCCACCGACGTTGTTCACCAGGATGGAAAGGTTCATGCCAAGGTCGACGATCCAGTCGAACACGGCCAGGCGGTCCTCGTGGTCGGAGAGGTCGGCCGCCATGCCCAGCACTTCCACGTCGGGACATTCCTCGGCCAGCTCGTCGCGCACTTCCTGCAGGACGAGTTCATCGCGCGCCACCAGCAGCACGTCGGCGCCGAGGACGGCCAGTTCGCGCGCGCAGGCGTAACCGATACCCTTGCTGGCGCCGGTGACCAGGGCGGTGCGCCCGTCGAGGCGCCAACTGGAAAGTCGTGGATGCATGTCGGTCTCCTTTGGAACGATCGTACAAGGTATCGCCGCCGGCTCCGAGGGGCCGGTATGCTCGGGAACATGGATACTTCGACACCGCTGCTCTCCATCGACCGCGCCACCGTCCTCCGCGAAGGCCGCGCGTTGCTCGACAGGTTTTCGCTCACCGTCGCCCAGGGCCAGCACACGGCCATCCTCGGGCCCAACGGTTCGGGTAAGTCGACCCTGGTGAAACTGATCGAACGACGGGTCTACCCGCTCGTCCACGACGACGGCTCGGCCGTGGTGCGCATCTTCGGACGCGATCGCTGGAACGTGGCGGAGTTGCGTTCGCTGCTCGGCGTCGTCTCGTCGGACCTTCGCCGGGAGTTCGAGGCCAGTAACGAGGTCGCGTTGAACGCCGTGTTGTCCGGCTTTTTCGCCTCGATGACGCTGGGCCTCGACCACGCGGTCGACGATGGCATGCGCCGGCGCGCCGTGGAGGCACTGGAACGGGTCGGTGCGTCGCACCTGGCGGCACGCGACGTCTCGACCTTGTCGACCGGCGAGGCGCGTCGCGTGCTGATCGCGCGGGCACTGGTCCACCGTCCCCGGGCGCTGCTGCTGGACGAGCCCTGCGCCGGACTCGATCCCGGCACGCGCCGGCGCTTCCTCGACCTGTTGCGCGAGCTCGCGCGCGACGGCACCACCTTGTTGCTGGTCACGCACCATGTCGAGGAAATCGTGCCGGAGATCGGCCACGTGGTGATGCTGCGCGACGGCGCGTTGTTCGACCAGGGCGCCAAGGAGCGGCTGCTGGCGGACGAGCACCTGTCCGACCTGTTCGGCTGGCGCATGGAAGTGGAACGGACCGACGGTTTCTACGGTGCGCGATTGCGCTGACCCGGTAGCCGCGCGAGACTCGGGTCAGCCCGGAGGACCGCGTCATGATCCGTATCGCACTGCCCGTCGTGGTCGCGCTCGCTTGCGTGGCCTGTTCGAAACCACCGCAACCGAACGAGCCGCCGGCGCCACAGGCGCGCGTCGAAACCCCGTGGGATTCGATGCAGGCGCAGAAGAAGAAAGCGCAGGACGTGCAGAAGGCCGTCGACGACCAGGCCAAGGCACAGGCCAAGGCGATCGAGGCACAGGCGCAATAGCCGGGTTACCGCGGCTCATCGCCGACAGGGTCGGCGCCAGTCTCATATAAACAAATCCGAGCCCCCGAGACCACACTACATCTCGGAATGGGGGGTAAGGGTGAAAA
>NZ_JBPGXU010000149.1:0-7027 GCF_056755675.1 Luteibacter sp. KNZ12-1A
GGGGGGCCCCCCCCCCTGGGGGGTTGGGGGGCGCGCCTAACCGGGCCCGGCGCCCGGGGTACCCCCCACGGGGGGGGCCCCCACCTCAAAGCAGCCGCTCCAGCCGCCCCGGTCGATCAGCCGACGGGCAGGCCGCGTGCGCGAAGGAACGCTTGCGCTTCGGCGGCGTCGTGTTCGAACCAGGCGCGGGTGGAACCCAGCCGGTAGGTGTAGCCCCAGCGGTCCATGTCTTCCATGAGGCGTGCGGAACCGACCGATGGCAGCTGGCCGGCGAGGACGATCTGCAGGTAACAGGTGGCGTCTTCTTCCTCGATGGAATCGGTGGCGTCCGTGTGCACCAGCGCGCGTTTCTCCTCGGGAAGCACGAGAAGGTGACACGCTTCGTGGAGCAGGGAGTGCACCGGCGTGTCGGCACGCGCATAGACCGTCGTGCCGATGATGCCGGCTTCGGTATCGCCCCAGAAACTGCCGGGAATGGCTTCGCCGTCGGCGATGGCCACGAGTGCGAGGCCATGCCGTTCGAGCAGGCTGCGCGGTTCGTCGAAACCGATCTCGCCGACGCGCAGGACGGCGTCGGCGGGATCGGTGCCGGGCGGCGTGACCGCCCCGGCCGGATGGTCGCCCATGGGTGGATCAGCTGGCCGAAGCGGCCGGTTTGCCCACGGCCTTGCCATCGGGCAGGGCGACGGAAAGCTCCAGCACCTCGTGGCCACTGTCGCGTTCGAGGCTGACGTTGACCGCCTCGACATCGACGTTCACGTACTTGCGGATGACTTCGAGCAGCTCGTTGCGCAGCAGCGGCAGATAATCGGGGCCACCGCGCGTGGAGCGCTCCTGGGCGACGATGATGCGCAGGCGTTCCTTGGCCACGCCCGCGGTCGCCTCGGGCTTGCGCTTCAGGAAATCGAGGATACCCATGCTCAACCTCCGAATACGCGCTTGAGGAAGCCCTTCTTGACCGGCTCGAGGAAGCGAAGCGGACGCTCTTCGCCGAGGATGCGGGCGACGGTGTCCTTGTAGGCGGCGCCGGCGTTCGAGTTGTCGTCGAGGATCACCGGCACGCCGGCGTTGGACGCGGCGAGCACGTTTTCCGATTCCGGGATGACGCCGACCACCGAGATGCCGAGGATTTCCTCGACGTCCTTGACGCTGAGCATCTCGCCGGCTTCGACGCGATTGGGGTTGTAGCGGGTGAGCAGCAGGTGCTGCTTGATCGGCGCTTCACCCTTTTCGGCGCGCCGCGTCTTGCTCGAGAGCAGGCCGAGGATGCGGTCGGAGTCGCGCACGGAAGAGACTTCCGGATTGACCACGACCACGGCGTGATCGGCGAAGTACATCGCCAGGTGCGCGCCCTTCTCGATGCCGGCCGGCGAGTCGCAGACGACGAAGTCGAAGTTTTCCTTGGTCAGTTCGTCGAGGACCTTCTCGACGCCTTCCTGGGTCAGGGCGTCCTTGTCGCGTGTTTGCGACGCGGCGAGCACGAAGAGGTTCTCGTGGCGCTTGTCCTTGATCAGCGACTGCTTGAGGGTGGCTTCGCCGTGCACGACATTGACGAAGTCGTACACCACGCGGCGCTCGCAGCCCATGATGAGGTCGAGGTTGCGCAAGCCGACGTCGAAGTCGATGACGGCCACCTTCTTGCCCTGCATGGCGAGGCCGGTGGCGAGGGAGGCGCTGGTGGTGGTCTTGCCGACTCCGCCCTTGCCCGAGGTGACGACGATGATTTCAGTCAAGAGATGTCTCCGAGTGTTGCCAGCGACGGCGGCCGTGTCACAGCCGCGCGATCATGAGTTTTCCATTGTCGAGCCAGCATTGCACGGGCTGGCCTTCGAATTCCTTGGGCATGTCTTCGAACACGCGGTAGTGCCCGGCGATCGCCACCAGTTCGGCGCGGAAGTCGGAGCAATAGATACGTGCGGATTCGTCACCCTGCGCGCCGGCCATGGCGCGGCCACGCAGGCTGCCGTAGATGTGGATGGAGCCGTCGGCGATGACCTCGGCGCCGTTGGCGACGGTGGCGGTCACCACGAGGTCGCGGTCGCGGGCGTAGACCTGCTGGCCGGAGCGCACGGTGCTGCCGCCGTGGTGTTGCGCGGTGACGGTGCCGCCGCTTTCGACGGCGGGCTCGGGCGATGCTACGCCGCGCTTGGGTTCCGCCCGGGCCTTGGCCGGTTCGGCCGGCGGCGTTTCGCCGTGGCCGGGCTCGTATTGCGCGCGGAACTTGGCGATCAGGGGCAGGCCCATGCGCTCGGCGAGGGCTTCGGTCTCGCTGGTGCCGTAGGCGATGCCGACGGGCAACATGCCGGCGCTGCGGATGGCTTCGAGCAGGGCATCGACCATGCCGTCGTCCGGCAGTTTCGAAAGATGCGAGAGATCGAGCACCACCGCGGCGCGGGAGAACATCTGCGGCGCGGCGCGCACGCGGCGCTCCAGTTCCTCCACCAGGGCGGCGGCGTCGACGCGGCGCACACGCACGCAGGCGATGCCGACCTGGCCGAAACGCAGGTCGCAGGCCGCTTCGAGGGATTCGGCGCGGGCGTTCACGCGGCCACCCCCGCACCGTCGATCGGACGGTGGCGTTCGGCCAGCCATTCCACGGCGGGCAGGCCACCCTGCTCGAGGTAGCGCTCGCGCACGAAGGGGAAGCTGGGCAGCTCGCGGGCGAGCAGGCTCACCTTGGGTCCGGTGCGGCCCATCTTCTGCTGGCCGACTTCCTGGAAGCCCATGGTGCCGTGGAACAGCACGGTCTGGTCGTTGCGTGGTTCGAGGAAGACCTCGCAGGTCAAAAGCGGCACACGTACCTCGGCATAGCTCTGCACATCGCAATAAAAGATCCGGCCCAGCCCATGACCGCGCGATTCGGACGCGATCACGATGCGATCGATGTACACGAAGCTTTCGTAATGGGCCTGGAACCAGCGGAAGTTCGGGCTGGCGTATTCGGCGTCGGGACGCATGGCGATCAGGAAACCGAGGATGCGGCCATTCTGTTCGGCGACACGGAAGTAGTGGGCGATGTCGTAAAGGTGACGCAGGCGGGCGAGGTCCGTGGCGAGGATGCCGGTGCCTGCCTCGTTGTTGAGTGCCAGCACGGCATCCAGGTCGTGCTCGCACACGTCGCGGATGGCAAGGGCCATTCGTTGCTCCGCTTGAGTGTTCTGGAAAAAGACGACCCCCGGGCCGTCGAATGCGCGGCATTATGGCACGCTCCGGCCTCGCCGGGGAGCGCCGCGTGGATGTAAAACCGTTGTAAAGCCGGTGTTTGCCGTGGACGCGCACGTGACTTCAGCCAGGTGGTGCGGGCCGCGTGAAGCCCTATGATGCGGGCATGTCCAAGGTCCAGTTCAATCACGTCCGCCTGCTCAGGTACGCCACGTACTTCGTCTTCCTGTGCGTCGGGCTGCCGTTGTCGATGCAGCGCGCCGGCCACGAGCCCGGGCAGATCGGCGACGTGGCGTTGCTGTCGTGGACGGCCTGCTACCTCGTTTTCGGGCTCGTGTACTGGCTGCTCACCCGCAACCTCGGTTCGCGCGTGGACGGCGCGACCCGGGTGGCCGTGTTGGTGATCCTCACCGGCACGGCGCTGGCGATCGGCGTGCTGAGCAAGAGCGGCGTGGCGGCCCTGCTGCTGATCATCGTGGCGACGGTGGTGCCATGGCTGGTCAGCCTGCCGATGGGCATCGCCTGGATGGTCGTGGCGCACCTGGCCCTCGTGCCTGTGTTCCTGGAGGTGCCGGGCTTCTCGTTCATCCAGTCGTTGATGCAGGCCTGCCTGTATTTCGGCTTCTCGGCCCTGGTCTTCATCACCTCGATGGTCGCCAGCCAGCAGGCCGACGAGCGCGAGGAACTGCGCCGGTTGAACTCGGAACTGCGCGCCACCCGCGCCTTGCTGGCGGAATCCACCCGCATCGCCGAGCGGATGCGCATCGCCCGGGACCTGCACGACCTGGTCGGCCACCATCTCACGGCCCTCAGCCTGAACCTGGAAGTGGCCAGCCATCTCACCAACGACACCGCCCGCGAGCACGTGCTGAAGGCACAGAGCACCGCCAAGCAACTGCTGGCGGACGTCCGCGAGGTGGTGAGCGAACTGCGCCAGGACGATGCCATCGACCTCACCCAGGCCTTGCGCAGCCTCATGGAAGGGGTGCCCGGCCTCGACGTGCGGCTGAGCGTGCCGCCACGCTTCGGCGTCGAGGACCCGCGCCGGGCGCAGATGTTGCTGCGCTGCGCGCAGGAAATCCTCACCAATACCGTGCGCCACGCCAACGCGCGCCATTTGTGGCTCACCTTCCGCCATACCGGCCCCGACGAACTCTGCCTCGACGCCCGCGACGATGGCCGGGGCAGCGGCGAGTTCCGCCCGGGCAACGGCCTCACCGGCATGCGCGAGCGCCTGGCCGAGTTCGGCGGCAGCGTCACCTTTCGTACCGACCCCGCCGGCGGTTTCGCGCTGACCGCGCGCCTGCCGCTGGGCGAGGAATCCACCCTGGCGCACGCGCCGCCGAGGCCCGTCCTCGATCCCTTGCTCGACGACGAGCCCAGTGACGCGTCGCGTGCCAAACTCTCCGTTCCTTCCGAGGATCTCCCATGATCTCCGTCTGCCTAGTCGACGATCAGAACCTGGTTCGCCAGGGCATTCGTTCCCTGCTCGACCTCGCCGGCGACATCCGTGTCGTCGCGGAATGCGCCGATGGCGCGCAGGCGGTGCAGACCATCCCCCAGGTGCGGCCGGACGTGGTCCTGCTCGACCTGCGCATGCCGAACATGAGCGGTCTCGAGGTGCTCCAGGCCCTGGGGGGGCGTAACGAACTGCCGCCGACCATCATCCTCACCACGTTCGACGACGACCAGCTGGTGCTGGCCGGCCTGAAGGCGGGCGCGCGCGGCTATCTCCTCAAGGACGTGTCGCTCGACCAGCTGGTGGAGGCCGTGCGAACGGTCGCGGCGGGCGGCTCGCTGGTGGCGCCGATGGTGACCCAGCGGCTCCTGGCCGGCGTGGGCCGGATCCAGAACCAGTTCTCCAGCCTGGAACAGCCCGACCCGCTCACCGAACGTGAGACCGAGATCCTGCGGCTGCTCTCGGGCGGCTACAGCAACAAGGAAATCGCCAATTCCCTGCGGGTGGCCGAGGGCACGGTGAAGAACCACGTCTCCAATATCCTTTCGAAGCTGGGCGTCCGCGACCGTACCCGCGCCGTCCTGAAGGCCCTGGAGCTGGGAATCGTCTGAGTCCGCGCTGACTGTTCGGTACGAAGCCCGCCACTCCGGCCGAAAATCCGCTTGTGCGCGCTTGCGAAAAAGGGCAGGGGACCCAATGGCGTTCGCCGCCGCGAGCAAGTACCATCGGCTCTTTCGGCGCGGGCGAACCCCTGCCACGGGCCGATTCTTCAGGGGTGAGCGCACGGCGTCCATGGCCGCGCGTGGAACCTGTTCGTAAGACGTTCGGAGAACCGTGGAATGACGCGTCTGTTAGAATTTATTGTCGCCCTCGTCATCGTCGCCGTACTCGGTGTCGTGGTCGGCGTAGCTATGCCCTCGACTGGACATGTCGAGCGCGAAATGCTGATCAGCAAGGACTTGCGTCAGGTTTACGACGTTTTCAGCAACTTCCGCCGCTTCCCTGACTACACCGTACTGCGGTCGTTCGACCCCAAGGTGCAGTTCGAGTTGTCCGGCAAGGCCTATGGCCCCGGTGCCAAGATCGCCTGGAAGGCCGGCGACCCCAAGGTCGGCGACGGCTCGCTGGAGATCGCCTCGATCGATCCGGGCTTCGCCCAGATCTCCGATGCGGGCAAGGGCACCATCGTCTGGAACCTCGACAACGCCTGGCGTGGCGAGGACAAGAAGTTCACCATCAAGCTTGAGCGCACCGGCCGCAGCCAGAAGCTCGTGAAGGTGAACTGGTCGTACGACGTCTCGTACGGCTTCAACCTCATCAGCCGCTTCTCCAACCTCTATATCCACGGCGATCCGGATGCGCTGATCCAGTTCAGCCTGTCCAACCTGCAGAACCTGATGGCGGCGATCCCGAACATCGACTACAGCAAGATGGTGCCGTCGATCGCGGACCAGCCGGCCAAGCCGATCCTGTTCGTCTCCACCACCGCCCCGCGCACGCTCGACGATGTCGACACCGCGTCGGACAAGGCAATGGCCGAGATCCAGGCCGCGGCGAAGAAGCTGGGCGTGAACATCGTCAGCCCGCGCATCACCTTCACCACGAACTGGGGCGACCAGAACTACACGTTCGACGTCGCCGCCGAGATCGATTCGACCACGCTGAAGCTCAACGGCCAGGACGTCGAGATCACCGCCGCCCAGCGTCCGTCGCTCGACGCCGCCGCGCCGGCCGAGGCTTCGACCGCCGCCGCGCCGGCCGCCGCCGATTCGGCCGCGCCGGGTAGCAAGGACAAGTACGGCCGCATCGTCGTCGATGGCAACGTCAAGGCCGTGCTCGCCTTCGGTGGCAAGGCCCTCAAGGCCGAGTGGAACGGCACCGGTGCCGGCCTGCCGCAGACCCGCCAGATGCTGGCGGCCTACTCGCAGACCCATGGCTACAAGTACGACGACGTGACCTACCGTGCCTACGACATCCAGGTGAAGGCGCCGGTGAACAACAAGGGCACGATCGAGGGCTACGACGAGCAGAAGTTCGAGATCTACCTGCCGCTGCAGGGCGACGTGCCGGATCAGACCCCGGAACAGGAAGCCGGCATGAAGCAGCCGAGCCTGGAGGAAGCGGCTCCCGCCGGTTCGTCCACGGCTCCCGCGCCTGCCGTCACCGCGCCGGCTCCGGCCAGCACGGCCGCCGCGCAGTAAATCGCGCTGACGCGAAGACGGAAGAGCCCCGCCGGAAACGGTGGGGCTTTTTTTATGGTTCTTCGTGGAAGTCCAGGAACGCGGTTTCCGTGTGAAACACCCGGTGCAGCATGTGGCGAGCGGTGCTCTTTCCCACCAACCCGCCTCCGTGTCCAGAGAGCTGCCGGGCGCCACCCTCGGCGCGACATTAGGAGCCGAGGACGGG
>NZ_JBPGXU010000150.1:0-6993 GCF_056755675.1 Luteibacter sp. KNZ12-1A
CGATGGGTGCTGGCCTCAGGCTGACCCGCTGCCGCGGGATCGCCGCTGAAGCGGCTCCCACAAAGGCTCCCACAAAGGCTGCCACAAAGCACAAAGGCTGTCGGAGCCTAGCTCTGTGTGGGAGCCGGCTTTGCCGGCGATGAGTGCTTGTCGCAAGCTAGCCCGCTGCCGCGGGATCGCCGCTGAAGCGGCTCCCACAAAGGCTGCCACAAAGGCTGCCACAAAGCACAAAGGCTGTCGGAGCCGGGCTTTGTGTGGGAGCCGGCTCTGCCGGCGATGGGTGCTTGCCTCAGGCTGGCCCGCTGCCGCGGGATCGGCGCTGAAACGGCTCCCACAAAGGCTGCTGGCTCCCGGCTACACCTTTGGCTTTCATGCCGTCAGGCGCGGCCGCGGGCGCGCACGGTGCGCTGGCGTCGCGTGCGTTGGGCCGCCGAGCGGACGGCGGATTTTTTTCGGGGCGACGAGCGCTTGGCTCGCGAAGGCGGGCGTGAGGGTGTCACTGGTGACTCCGGAAACGGAACCGGGAGGGTGGATGCTCTCCCCCTCCCGGTGAAAAACCCGCTAAGACGCGATCAGATCAGCTTGATCTCGCGCAGACGTTCCTGAAGGTACTCGTGCGCCGTGATCGGCTCGGGGTAGCGCTTCGGGTTGTCGGGCGTGACGCAGGACGGCAGCACGTCGAGCACCACGTCGGGGTTCGGGTGCAGGAAGAACGGTACGGAATACCGCGGCTTGCGTGCGTTCTCGTTCGGTGGATTGGTCACGCGGTGGGTGGTGGACGGGTACACGTGGTTGGTCAGGCGCTGGAGCATGTCGCCGATGTTGACCACGATGGCGTCGCCCTCGGTGGTGATCGGCAGCCAGTCGCCTTCACGCGTGAGCACTTCCAGGCCTTCCGCGCTCGCGCCGACCAGCAGCGTGATGAAGTTGATGTCCTCGTGCGCACCGGCGCGTACGTTCGGCACGTCGGCCTGTTCGATCGGCGGGTAATGGATCGGGCGCAGGATCGAGTTGCCCGAGTCGATCTTGTCGTCGAAGAAACGCTCCGGCAGCTCGATGTGCAGGGCCAGGGCGCGCAGCACGCGGGCGCCGAGCTGGTCCAGCGCTTCGTACAGCCCGTAGCCGTGCTCCTTGAAGTCCGGCACCTCGGCCGGCCAGACGTTGGGCGGCATCACGTCGGCGAATTTCGAATCGCGCGGGATCTCGCGGCCGATATGCCAGAACTCCTTGAGATCCGCGAACTTGCTGTCCTTGGCGGTTTCCACCTTGAACGGCGTGTAGCCACGCGCGCCACCGCCACCGGGGATGTGGTACTTGCGCTTGGTCTCGTCCGGCAAGGCGAAGAAGCGCTTGAAAGCGTCGTACGCGCCGTCGATGGCCTCTTTCGCGATGCCGTGTCCGCTGATGCAGCAGAAGCCGAATTCGCGATACGCCGCGCCCAACTCGGCCACGAAGGCCTCGCGATCGGTGTCGTAGCGACGGATATCGAGGGTGGGAACCTTCTTCATGCTGTGTCCGCTGGTCGGAGGATCAGGCCGTGGCCTGGGCCGCCGATTTTACGGCGTCGGCCAGCTGGGCCGCCAGCCGTTCCACCTCGGCCGCATCGGCGGCCTCGATGGTCACGCGCACGAGGGGTTCCGTGCCGGAAGCCCGCAGGACCACTCGGCCACGGCCTTCCAGCGCCGCTTCCACCTCGGCCAGCGCTTCCTTCACCGTTTGCGTGCCGAGCGCCGCCTTGGCGCCCTCGACCCTCACGTTGACCATCGTCTGCGGCAACTTGACCAGCCCCGCGCGGGCCTCGGCGAAGGTCTCGCCCGCGTCGGCCAGTGCTTCGAGCAAGGCTAGCGCCGCGACGATGCCGTCGCCCGTGGTGAAGCGGTCCAGGCACAGCACATGGCCGGAGGTCTCGCCACCGAGGACGCCACCATATTCCTTCAACTGCTGCAGGACGTAGCGATCGCCGACGTTCGCGCGGACGAAGGGAATGTCCATGGCCTTGAGCGCGCGCTGCAGGCCGTAGTTGCTCATCAGGGTGCCGACCACGGGGCCGGGCAAGGCGGCGCGACGCTTCCAGTGCCGGGCGATGACGTAGAGCATGTCGTCGCCATCGGTGACCGTGCCGTCGGCATCCACGATGCGCACGCGATCGCCGTCGCCATCGAAGGCGATGCCGAGGTCGGCACCGCGCGCGACCACGGCCGCGGCGAGCGCGGCGGGGTCGGTGGAGCCAACGCCGCGGTTGATGTTCAGGCCATCCGGTTCGGTACCGATGGTCGAGACCTCGGCGCCCAGTTCGCGGAACACCTTCGGCGCCACCTGGTACGTGGCGCCGTGCGCGCAGTCGAGCACGACGCTCAGGCCACGGAGGGAGAATTCATCGGCGACGGTGGATTTGCAGAACTCGGCGTATCGGGTCACGGCGTCGTCGATACGGCTGGCCTTGCCCAGCGCGTCGGAGGCGACGGTGACGAAATCGGCCTCGATCTCGGCCTCGATCTCGGCTTCCAGCTCGTCGTCGAGCTTTTCGCCCTGGCCGGAGAAGAACTTGATGCCGTTGTCCTGGTGCGGGTTGTGCGAGGCGCTGATGACGATGCCCGCGTCCGCCCGCAGCGAGCGGGTGAGGAAGGCGACGGCGGGCGTCGGCATCGGGCCGAGCAGGCGAACGTCGGCGCCGGAGGCGACCAGGCCGGCTTCCAAGGCCGATTCGAACATGTAGCCGGACACGCGGGTGTCCTTGCCGATCACCACGGTGACCTTGCGGCTGTGGTCACGGCGGTCAGGGCCGGCGGTGGCGCCACGACGGTCGGCGGCGCGGCGACGCGCCAGCACGGCACCGGCGGCGCGGCCCAGGCGGAGGATGAAATCCGCACTGATCGGATAGGTACCGACATGGCCTCGGATGCCGTCGGTGCCGAAATACTTGCGTTCACTCATGGTCTTATCGTCCTTGCAGGATCGGCAAAGGATACTCCGGCGGGATGAAAGTGCCGGATATTCCGGAAGGGCTAGCCAGGTGGTGGGGCTATCGCCGACAAGGTCGGCTCCCATCGGGCGCGGTGCCCGCGGGGGTTTCGCGGCCACGGCGACCTACTGGGTCGAGGCTATCGCCGACAGGGTCGGCTCCCACCAGGGTGCGGGGCGCTGGGGGCGTGGTGCCCTGCCCCGGAAGGTCAGTCGTCGTCGGGCCAGCGGGGCATCGAGGGTTTGTCGTGGCGGGGCGCCGTGTCGCCGGCCTTGACGGCGGCCCATACGGCCAGGGCGTCGACCGTCGGGGCCACATCGTGGACGCGGACCACGACGGCGCCGCGCTGCACGGCGATCAACGCCGCGGCGACCGAGCCGTGCACCCGGGCGGACGGGTCCTGCCGGCCGGTCATGGCGCCGATCATGCCCTTGCGCGAGACGCCGACGTAAGCGCCGGCGCCGAGTTCGGCGAAGCGCGACATCGCCCGCAACAGGGCCAGGTTGTGTTCGAGGTTCTTGCCGAATCCGAAGCCCGGATCGACCAGCACCCTGCGCCGCTCGATGCCCGCCAGTTCGCAGGAGAACAGCCGGTCGGTCAGGAATCGATGGACATCGCCCACCACGTCGTCGTAGTCCGGGGCGTCCTGCATCGTTCGCGGCTCGCCCTGCATGTGCATGAGGCAGACCGGCACACGCAGTTCGGCGGCGGTATCCAATGCGCCTTCGCGACGGAGGGCGTAGACATCGTTGATCATGCCCGCGCCCGCGCCCACGGCGGCGCGCATCACTTCGGGCTTGGAGGTGTCGATGGACAGCGGCAGCGTGGTACCTGCCGAGAGGCGTTCGATCAACGGCACGACGCGGCGGATTTCTTCCTCCACCGACACCTCATCGGCACCGGGGCGGGTGGACTCGCCGCCGATGTCGAGCATGTCCGCGCCCTCTTCCGCCAGCTTCATCGCATGCGCGTAGGCGGCTTCGAGGGTGTCGTGGCGGCCACCGTCCGAGAACGAATCCGGAGTGACGTTGACGATGCCGACCACGCGCGGCCGGTCGAGCACCAGTGCGCGGCCATTGCAATCGAGCACCGTGGCGAAGGGATCGGTATTCATGGGGTCAGCCCGGCTGTTGGCCGCCGAGCGCGCCCATGAAGTGGCGGTAGTAGCGCAGCTCGTCGATGGAATCGCGGATATCGGAAAGCGCCGTGTGCGCCGAGTCCTTGGCGAAACCACGGAGGATTTCCGGCGACCAGCGCCGCGACAGCTCCTTGAGGGTGGAGACGTCGAGGTTGCGATAGTGGAAATAGCGTTCCAGCTTCGGCATTTCGCGGTGCAGGAAACGGCGGTCCTGGCAGATGGAGTTGCCGCACATCGGCGACTTGCCGGCGGGAACCCACTGGCGCAGGAAGGCGATGGTGGCTTCCTCGGCCTGCTCGGGCGAGGTATCCGATTCCACCGAGCGTCCCCACAGGCCGGAGCGCATGTGCTGGTTGCGATTCCAGGCGTCCATCTGCTGCAGGCGGGCGTCCGCATGCGAGATGGCGAAGACCGGTCCCTCGGCGAGCACGTTCAGATCCTTGTCCGTCACAATGGTGGCGATTTCCAGGATGGAATCGTTATCCGTATCCAGGCCGGTCATTTCCAGGTCGATCCAGATGAGGTTGTCTTCGTTCGCTGGCGTCATGGGCGCTCCTTGGGTACTGCGGAGTCTAACCCGCGAGGCCCCTGGCCTGCAGGAGCACCGGAACGTGAGATCATCGCCGGATGGCAGAACCGACCTTCTTCTGGCACGACTACGAAACCTTCGGCACCGATCCCCGGCGGGACCGTCCGAGCCAGTTCGCCGGCATCCGCACCGACGCCAACCTCGAGATGGTCGGCGAGCCGGTGATGATCTACTGCAAGCCGCCACGCGACATGCCGCCGCAACCGGCCGCCTGCCTCGTCACCGGCATCGCACCCCAGCTGGCCGAACGCGAAGGCCTGAAGGAAGCCACGTTCGCCGCGGCGATCCACGAACAACTCGCCCTGGCCGGCACCTGCACGGTCGGCTACAACTCGCTGCGGTTCGACGATGAGTTCACCCGCCACCTGCTGTATCGGAACTTCTACGACCCCTACGGTCGTGAGTGGGAAAACGGCAACTCGCGCTGGGACCTGATCGACCTGGTACGCATGTGCCAGGCACTGCGTCCGGAAGGCATCGTCTGGCCTACCCGCGACGACGGCATGCCGAGTTTCAAGCTGGAACACCTCGCGACGGCGAACGGGCTGAAACAGGCACGCGCGCATGACGCGCTCTCGGACGTCGAAGCGCTGATCGCCCTGGCCCGGCTCATCCGCCAGAAACAGCCGAAGTTGTGGGATTGGTACTTCGCCCTGCGGCGCAAGCAGCGCGTCTTCGAACTGCTGGACGTGGCGGCGATGACGCCCGTCGTGCACGTGTCGTCGCGCTACCCCGCCAGCCGGCAGTGCCTGACCGTGGTCGCGCCGCTGGCGGCGCATCCCTCGCGCGCCGGCGAGATCATCGTCTACGACCTCACCGCCGATCCTTCCGACCTGCTCGCGCTCGACGACAGCGACATCGCCGACCGTGTGTTCACCGCGCGCGCCGACCTGCCGGAAGGCGTGGAGCGGATCGCGCTGCGCACCATCCGTGCGAACCATGCGCCGGCGCTGGCGCCCCTGTCCGTGCTCAAAGGCGTCGACCATGCGCGCCTCGGCCTCGACATGGACGCCGTGGAACGTCACCTGGGCGCGCTACGCCATGCGAGCGGGCTCGCCGAGAAGCTGCGCCGTGTCTATGGACACGCGGCGGCGATGCCACCGGCGGAAGATCCGGAGCTGGCGCTGTACGGTGGCTTCCTGCCGGACGCCGACCGCCGCCTGCTGGCCGAGGTGCGCGCCACGCCACCGGAGCAACTGGGCACGCATCGCTTCAACTTTCGCGACCCCCGTTATCCGGAACTGCTGTTCCGCTATCGTGCGCGCAACTGGCCGGAGACGCTCAGCCTCGAGGAACACGAGCGCTGGGAGGCCTTCCGCGCCGACCGCCTCACCCGCCACGGCCCGCTCACGACCCTCACCCTCGACGATTACAACGCCGAACTCGCCACCCTGCGCGCCCTGCCCGGCGCACCCCTCGCCCTGCTCGACGAGCTGGAGGCGTGGGGCCAGGAACTTCGCTGAAGAGCCCATGCCAAAGACCTATTTCACGCCCGCCACCTTCCGCTTCTTCAAGTCGCTGGTCCGCAACAACAACCGCGAGTGGTTCCAGGATCACAAGGACGACTACGAGCGCCACGTGCGCGAGCCGTTCCTCGAACTGATCGGCGATCTCGCCGTGCCGCTGGGCAAGATCAGCCCCCACTTCCGGGCCGATCCGCGCAAGGTGGGCGGCTCGCTGTACCGGCTTCATCGCGATACGCGCTTCGCCAACGACAAGCAGCCGTACAAGGGCTGGCAAGGCGCCCGGTTCTTCCACGAGCGCCGGCACGAAATCCAGGCACCGGGGTTCTACCTGCACATCCAGCCCGGCGAATGTTTCGTCGGCGGCGGCATGTGGCACCCGGAGCCGCCGGTGCTGAAGAAACTGCGCGAATTCCTGGCCGATAATCCGGGGGCTTGGAAGCGTGCCACGCACGGGAAGGCGTTTCAGGAGCGCTTCTCGTTCTGGGGCGAGAGCCTGTCGCGGCCGCCCCGTGGGTTCGACGCGAATCATGAGCTGATCGACGACCTGAAGCGGAAGAACTTCGCCGCCGGGCGGGATTTCGACGAGGCCATGGCGTGCTCGCCGGAGTTGCTGCCCTTCGTGGTGGACCACTTCAAGCGACTGGCCCCGATGGTGGATTATCTGTGCGCGGCGCAGGAGTTGGAGTTCTGAGGTGGGCTGGCGGTCGCTGCCGCGACCATCGCCGCTGAAGCGGCTCCCACAAGAACACCCGCTGTCGCGGGATCGCCGACAGGGTCGGCTCCCACCAAAGCGCGCCGAGGTTCCCACCGGACTGGCTGCAACCTGGTGGGAGCCGAC
>NZ_JBPGXU010000151.1:0-6831 GCF_056755675.1 Luteibacter sp. KNZ12-1A
GGGGGGGCCCCCCCGGGCCCGGCCGGCCCCGCCCCCCCGGGGGGGTGGCCCCCCGGGGGGGCGATGGGTGCTCGCGAAACCTCACCTGCCCCCCAACCGCCGTGCATCCGTCACGTTCGCCAACGCCCCCAACCGGCCCAGCAAGGTCGACAGCTGCTCGTAATCCTTCACGCGTAGCGTGAAGCGCATCTCGACCTCGCCCGTGCGTACGTGCACGCGGCTGGAAGACGCCACGATGTGCGGCCCCACGTTGTTGATCGTCGTGGCGACATCCTTTTGCAGACCCTTGCGATCGTAGCCACGCAGTTCCACGTCGACTTCGTAGTTCTGCACGTCGACCCGGCCCCAGCTCACGTCGATCACACGCTCAGGGTTGCGCCGCGCCAACCGGGCCAGCGACGCGCAATCCGCACGGTGTACCGATACGCCGCGGCCACGGGTGATGAAACCGCGCACCGGGTCTCCCGGCAACGGCTGGCAGCAGCGCGCCAGCGTGGTCAGCAAATTGCCCACGCCCTCGATCGACAAGGCACCACGGTCATGCTGCGCGCCGCGGGAAGCGACCGGATTGCCCGACTGCGTGATCTCCGCCTCGACGGGCTCCTGCAGCGAACGCGCGACCTGGCCGAGCGTCACCTCGCCCAAGGCCACCGTGACGTACAGTTCCTCCACGTTCTTCAGGCGGAAATGCGCCGCCAGCTTCGACAGGTCGACGTCGTCCAGGGCGAGGCGGCG
Organism: Luteibacter sp. KNZ12-1A; assembly: GCF_056755675.1. Classification (NCBI taxonomy): domain Bacteria; kingdom Pseudomonadati; phylum Pseudomonadota; class Gammaproteobacteria; order Lysobacterales; family Rhodanobacteraceae; genus Luteibacter; species Luteibacter sp. KNZ12-1A. Next base: position 736 of record NZ_JBPGXU010000151.1, read on the forward strand.
CAACTCCTTTTCCAGGTTCGCCTTGCCAGCCAGGATGTTCGCCTCGTGCGCCTCGCGGCGGAACCACGCGCGCACCTTCTCCTTCGCACGCGAGGTATTGAGGTAGCCGTGGTGCACGGAGAGCCAGTCGCGGCTGGGCTCGGATACCTTCGTCGTGAGGATTTCCACCCGGTCGCCGCTGCGCGGCTGGGTGGTCAGGGGCACGATGCGGCCGTTGACCTTCGCGCCGCGGCAACGGTGACCCACCTCGGTATGGATGTGATACGCGAAATCGAGCACGGTCGCGCCGCGTGGCATGTCGATGACCTCGCCCTTGGGCGAAAGCACGTACACGCGGTCTTCCATCAACTCGGTTTCGAATCCGGCGGCCAGTTCGGCCTCGTCCTCGCCACGGGGCTCGAGCAGCTTGCGCATCCAGGCGATCTTCGCCTCGAACTCGGAATCAGCGCTGCCGCCTTCCTTGTAGCGCCAGTGGGCGGCCACGCCGAGTTCGTTGGCCCGGTGCATCTCGTACGTACGGATCTGCACCTCGAGCGTCTTGCCCTCGGGACCGAGCACGGCGGTATGCAGGGAGCGATAACCATTGCCCTTCGGACGCGCGACGTAGTCGTCGAACTCACCGGGCAAGTGCGGCCACAGGCTGTGCACGAGCCCGAGCGCGGCATAGCAGTCGGCCACGCTGTCGACCAGGATGCGCACCGCGCGGATGTCGTAGAGGTCCGAGAACTCGAGCCCCTTCTTCTTCATCTTCTTCCAGATCGAGAAGATGTGCTTCGGGCGCCCTGCCAGGTCGGCCTTGATACCGGCACCGTCCAATACCGCGCGCAACTGCGCCAGGCTCTCAGCGATGAAGTGCTCGCGGTCGGCGCGGCGCTCGTCGAGCAGTCGCGCGATGCGCCGGTAGGTGTCCGGTTCGAGATAGCGGAAGGCGAGGTCTTCCAACTCCCATTTCAGCTGCCAGATACCCAGGCGGTTGGCCAGCGGGGCGTGGATGTCCGAGGTGAGCTGGGCCAGTTCGCGCCGTTCGTGGTCGGGCAAGGCCATGGCGGTGCGCATCGCCGCCAATTGGCGTGCCAGCAGGACGAAGACGACGCGCAGGTCGCGGATGATCGCGAGGAGCAACCGGCGCAGCCCCTCGGCACCACTCGCCGGCCCGCGTTGCGCGTGCAGCGCCCAGACCTTCTCCGCTTCGCCCTGGCCATCGACAAGGCGGCGCAGCGTCGGCGCCCAATGCTTCGCCGCTTCGCCGGCGGCGTCCGGGTTGGCCTTGAGCAGCGAGAACCACAACGCCGACGCGCAGGTCTCGTCGTCGCATCCCAGTTGGCGGAGCAGCTCGACCACCGTCTCGCCCTCGGCTCGGGCCGACGCGGGCAGCGCTGCGCAAGCCTCGCGCGCGCGCTCGGTCAGCGGCATCGCGTTGGCTTTCACCTCGGGGGCGCGGGTGTCGCTCATCGCCTGTCCTCAGGGTTCCTCATCGTGTGGCGGCCTGTGCGGTTTCCAGCGCGCGTGCCAGCCGCTTGGCCGACACCGGTTCCGCCGTCTTCAATTCCTGGGCGAACAACGAGACCCGCCATTCCTCCAGCAACCAGCGCAGTTCGTCCCAGGTCCCGTCGTTCAACGCGGTCCCACCCGCATTGAGCAGCGCACGCCAGTACGGCAGCACCTGCAGCATACGCGACTGGTCGCGCGCCGGGTCCTGGCGAAGGCGCTCGCCGCGCAACCGCATGGCCTTGAGGTAGCGCGGGTAATGAGCCAGCCGTGCCAGTGGCAACTCGCGGAGGAATCCCGGCTGCAGCAAGGCCGCCAGTTGTTCGCGCAGGTCGTCGTAACTGGCCTTCGCGAAACCCATCAATGGCGGGTCCATCCATGGCTTGAGTTCGGCCTGTGCCTCGATGATCGGCTCGGCCATTTTCTGTCGCGCCATGGCCGCGCCGAACAGCTCGCGCCCCAGCTCCACGCGCAAGGCCTCGAACTCCCCCTGTGTTCGCGCATCCAGCCGGCGGTCCGCGATGAGATCCTCGAATCCCCCTTCGACCAGGTCCTCGCGCAAGCCGTCGATGCTGCCCAGGGGGGCGTACTTCAACGACAACGCGTTGGCGATGGGCAGCTGCCGCCGCGCACGCTTGAACTCGGGCGCGAGCGCCTGCCGGAGCAATCGTTCCACGCCGGCCAGATGCGCCTCCGCGGCCTCGTCCGCGCGTTCGAACACGCGCAGGGCCACGGCCTCGCCCAGGTCGACGAGCGCGGGGTAGGCCTTCAGGCCCGCCTCTGAGCGAACCTCCCGCGGGATCGACTCGAAATCCCAGGCGACGATATCCTCGCGAGTCAGTTCGACGTCGGTCTTGCGCGAGAAGGCTTCGCGAGCCTTGCTTTCCCAGCGCGCACGAATCTCGCCCAGGTCGCGTCCTTCGGCCACCGTGCGCCCATCCTCGTCGTGCACCCGGTAGCGCATGAGCAGGTGCGGAGGCAGTTCGGCAGCGGAGAACGCGGCGGCATCCACCTCCACGCCCGTGGTGCGCTTGAGGAAGGCCGCCAAGGCCCTGGCCAGTGGCTCGTCGCGAGGGCCCTCCGCTTCGGCGAAGGCACGCGCGAAATCGGGTGCGGGAACGAAGTTGCGGCGCAGCGCCTTGGGCAAGGAACGAATGAGCTCCGCCACCTTGTCGGCCAGGAGCCCACCCACCAGCCATTCGCCCCGTGCCGCCGGCAAGGCGTTGAGGAAGGCCAACGGCACCTGGATGGTGACGCCGTCGGCGGGATCGCCCGGCACGAAACGGTATTCGAGACGGTAGCGATGCTGGCCGATGTCGAGCGAAGCCGGAAAAGCCTTCGGGTCGAGGCCGGCGCCATGGTCCATCACGTCGGCGAGGGTCCAGCGCAACGCCGCCTGCTCGCCTGGCGAGGCCTTGCGATACCAGGCGTCCAGCGCCCGCGCATCGGCGATCTCCTCCGGCAGTTTGCCGTCGAAGAAGGCGGCCAGCGCCTCGTCCGCGCGCAACAGGCCGGCGCGGCGCTGCTTCGCCTCGATGTCGTGGGCCTGTTCCAGCACGCGCGCGTTGGCACGGACGAAATCGGCGCGGCTGTCGATGTCCGCGCGCACGAGCGCCTCGCGCACGAAGATCTCGTGGGCCAGCCGTGGATCCTGCCTGTGGAAGGTCACCGGCCGGCGCTCGACCAGGACCAGGCCGAACAGGGTGACCTGTTCGTACGCGACCACGGCGCCGCGCTTGCGCGACCAGTGGGCATCGCGCGCGGTGGCCCTGACCAGATGCGCCGCTTGTGTCTCGACCCACGCGGGGTCGATGCGTGCGCACATCATGGCCCAGATGCGGCCACCGATATCGATGATCTGCGCGGCGAATACCCAGGCCGGGGGAGCCTTGGCCAGGGCCGACCCCGGAAAGACCTGGAAACGTCGCTCGCGCGTGCCGCGGAACACGCCCTTCTCGTCCTTGTGCCCGACCTGGGTGGGCATGCCGGCGAGCAGGCTGCGATGGACGGCTTCGAACAGGGCGTCACCCTGGGGGGGCGACGCGGGTGCGACTTTTCCCTTTTCAGGCTTGCCAGCCTGGTGGGAGCGGACCCTGTCCGCGATTCGGGCGGAGCGGCGACCTCCATCGCGGACAGGGTCCGCTCCCATCGAGCTGGATTCTTCCGACGAAGTGGACTCGGCTCGCGCCGTCGCGGTCGACCAGCCGAGGTCGCGGATGACCAGCACCAGTTGCCGATGCAGCTCCCGCCATTCGCGCATGCGCATGAAACTCAGGAAGTGCCTGGAGCACCAGTCGCGCAGCTTGGACGAGGTGAGTTCCTCGGCGTTGTCGAGATAACCCTTCCACAGGTTCAGCACGCCGACGAAGTCCGACTTTGGATCGGCGAACTGCGCATGCGCCGCGTCGGCCTGCCCACGCGCCTCCGGCGGTCGTTCGCGCGGGTCTTGAATGCTCAGGAACGCCACGATGGTCGTGATCTCGGCGAGGCAGCCCAGGCGTCGCGCCTCGACCAGCATCCGCGCCAGCTGGACGTCGATCGGCAGGCGCGCCACGGTGCGTCCCACCTCGGTCAGGCGGCGGCCGTCGTCGATGGCTCCGATCTCCGCGAGGCGACGGTAGCCATCCGCGACGACGCGCGGATCGGGTGCGTCGAGGAACGGAAAATCCTCCACCTCGCCCAGGTCGAGCGCGAGCATGCGCAGGATGACGTTGGCGAGCGAGGAACGCAGCAACTCGGGATCGGTGTATTCGGGCCGAAAGACGAACTCCGCCTCGTCGTACAGGCGGTAGCAGATGCCGGGGCCGACGCGTCCACAGCGGCCCTTGCGCTGGTTGGCCGCGGCTTGCGAGATCGGTTCGACGTGCAGGCGCTCGAGTTGGCCGCGCTGGCTGTAGCGTTTCACGCGAGCCGTGCCCGAATCGACGACATAGCGGATGCGTGGCACGGTGAGCGAGGTTTCCGCCACGTTGGTGGCCAGCACGATGCGCCGCTTCGTTCCCGGTCGGAACACGCGATCCTGCTCGTTCGCCGACAACCTCGCGTACAGCGCCAGTACCTCGGTCTCCCGATACTGCTTGCGCGACAGCAACAGGTGCGTGTCGCGGATTTCACGTTCGCCGGGAAGGAACACCAGCACGTCGCCGCGTGGGTCTTCCCGGGTGATCTCGTCCATCGCATCGGCGATCTGCTGCGAGATGTTGCCCTCGCCGCGCTCACCCGGCGGACGGTAGCGGACCTCCACAGGATACGTGCGTCCCTCGACCGTCACGATCGGCGCGTCGCTGAAATGCGCCGCGAAACGTTCCGTGTCGATCGTCGCCGAGGTGACGATGATCTTCAGCTCGGGCCGGCGCGCGGCGAGGCGCTTGAGGTAACCGAGCAGGAAATCGATGTTGAGGCTGCGCTCGTGCGCCTCGTCGATGATGATGGTGTCGTAGGCGGACAACCAGGGGTCGGACTGCGTCTCGGCGAGCAGGATGCCGTCGGTCATGAACTTGACCAGGGCCTGGTCGGAGACCTTTTCCGTGAAGCGGACCTGGAAGCCCACCTTGTCGCCGATCGGCGTACCCAGTTCCTCGGCCACGCGCACGGCCACCGAACGGGCGGCGAGGCGGCGAGGCTGCGTGCAGCCGATCAGCCCTGCCTCGCCGCGACCGGCGGCGAGGCACAGCTTCGGCAACTGGGTGGTCTTGCCCGAGCCGGTCTCGCCCGCGATCACCACCACCTGGTGCTCGCGGATCAACGTGACGATGTCGTCGGCGCGCGCGGCGATCGGTAGCGAGGCATCCACCGTGATCGGCGGCTTGGAGGCCGCCCGGGCGGCCCGGCGGGCTGTCGAATTCGCGATATCGGCCGCCAGCGCCTCGACCCTGGCCGGATCGGGCTTGCGCGACAGCGCGCGCCAACGGCCGAGCAGGCGGCCGAAGTCGCGGCTGGTCACCTGCGCCAGCGCGTCGCGCAGTTCTCGCAGGCGCGGGTCGGGGGAAGGAGGTCGTACGGGACGTGTGGAGGTGCTCATGGGAACGCCAATGATAGCGTGGGCCTATCGGCGGCATCGGAAGGTTTCATTTCACGTGCACCTGGGAGGCCGTTAAGATTTCGCTCCAACGATCGAAGAAACCCCAAGGAGAGTCGCCACATGGCCATCGATATCGGTATCGCCAAGAAGGACCGCGAAGCGGTCGCCAAGCAGCTATCAAAGCTCCTGGCGGACACTTACTCGCTCTATCTGAAGACCCACAACTTCCACTGGAACGTCACGGGCCCCCAGTTCAACAGCCTGCACGCCATGTTCGAGGTCCAGTACAACGCCCTTTGGCTGGCCGCCGACGAGGTCGCGGAGCGCATCCGCATCCTCGATGTCTTCGCCCCGGGCTCCTACAGCCAGTTCTCCAAGCTCACCTCGATCAAGGAAGAGGCCGGCGTACCGGAGTGGAAGGACATGGTCGCCCAGCTGGTGGATGGCCACGAGATCGCCGCCGCCACCTCGCGCGACACCATCAAGGCCGCCGAGGCCGTGGGTGACGAAGGCACGGCCGACATGGTCACCGGCCGCCTGAAAGACCACGAGAAGACCGCCTGGATGCTGCGCTCGCTGCTGAAGTA
>NZ_JBPGXU010000152.1:0-6747 GCF_056755675.1 Luteibacter sp. KNZ12-1A
CCCCCGTGGGGGGCCCCCGGGCGCCGGGGGCCAACCCCCCCCAACCCCCCCCCCCCCTCGGGGGGCGGCTCCCACCAACTTAGCCCAGGAATCTCGCGCTGACTTCCAGCGACCTGAGCAGGCCGCCGGCCAGCCCGGCCTGGAGGAGCACCGCGCTGAGCGCGTGCGCCAACGCCACGGGCAGCAGGGCGCGGCGGTGGAAATACCACCAGGCCCAGCCGAATTCGGCCACGAAGCACAGCTGCATCAGCAGGCCGTTGGGGGTATGCAGCAGGGCGAAGGCCAGGGCGGTGAGCGACACGGCCAGCGGACGGGGCAGCGCCCTTGCCAGCAAGGCACCGACGACCGCCAGCATCAGCCACTGCTGGAACAGGGCCCAGCCGACGTATACGGCCACGCGCCCCAGTAGCGGCCACGAAGGGGCGTGACCGAAAAACACCACGACGCAGAGGGCCGCGGGCACCGCCAGCAGCGGCCAGCCGGCGGCGCGCCACGTGCCGAACCACTGCCAGCGCGGAAGGACGCGAGTGGCATCGAGGTAGAAAGCGTAGGCCGCGCCCGCCACGAACATCACGACGCCAGGTGGGTCCGGCCGGTCCGAGAGCCCCAGTCCCGCGATGAACCAGAGTGGACCGATGAGGACGAGCATGACGTCGATCAGGTCGCGCAAAGGGGCGGGAGGACGGAAGCCGCTGCCCGCGCGGATGGCCGGCGCCGACGCAGTCCCGGCAGGAGTCACCGCTACAGGCGAGCCCGCGGCCGGAACGGGCCGCTGTCGATGTCCCCGCAGGGCCGATCCCACGAAGGCGCAGAGCAGGAGCAGGTAGGCGATGGGGGATACCCAGGGTAGCCACGCATGTGCGGGGCTCGCCACCGTCCCCGAGCCGAATGTCACCAGCGGGTCGGCCGCGCGGGCGTGGTCGCGCCATGCGAGCAACCCTTCGGCCGAGAGCCGGGCGGGAAGGGCGCCGACCGGCGGCTGGATCGGGCCGCTTCCGGCTATCAGCGACGCCTCGTGCAGGGTGAACGTGGCCGCGGTGGGGAGCCTCACCTCCAGGCGCAGCATGGCCGCACGGGCGGGCGGCGTGACTGGTCGTCCCGCTGCGTCGGTCCAGTCGAGGCGATCCAGTGGAAGGAAGGCAGGCAGTTCACCGGCGGCCAATGCGCCGAGCGTGGCGCGCCGGATCGGGCCGGTCAGTGTTTCCCGGGTCACCCAGGCGTAGTCGCCCGGTGCGGAGGCTTCCGCATGGAGCCGTAACCGGTCCAATCGCATCAGGTCCGCGGGCCGGGCCAGGGGCAGGCCGATCTCCATGGCGGAACCATCCGTGGCGCTGAACGCCAGTCCGTCCAAGGCGAGCTCCAGGCGTCCGGCACCGAACGCGCGGCCGGCGACCACGTCGTCCCGTTCGCGAAAGCGCCATGACCAAGGCGACCCACCCGCGGCGAAGGCGGCTCGATCGGTCGCGCTTTCGCTTTCGATCGCCGCACGCACCACGGTCGCCGCGAATCGCGGCAAGGCGAAGAGCGAGGCGATCGTCAGGATCGCGCTCACCAGGATCGCCCAACGAGCGCTGCCCCAGCGCATCTCAGCGGTCCAGCAGAGCCTCGACCCGGGCGGCGCAGATGAAGTCGTTCAGGGAGAGGCCGCCGACATCGTGGGTGGACCACAGCACCTGGCAATGGCCGTAGCCCGCTTCCAGGTCCGGATGATGGTCTTCCTGGTTGGCCATGAAGCCCACCGCGTTGATGAAGCCAAGGGTGTGGTGGAAGTCGGGGAAACGGAAATCCTTGACGATGGCCTTGCCGTCGGCGGTGACGGTCCAGCCGGGCAGGCTGGCCAGGTGACCGTCGATGGCGGCGTTGTCGAGCGCGTGCTCCGCGCCCTTGCGCGGTTGGCAGTGCCGGGTGGCGAGCGGGGAAAGGGTCATGGTGTATCCATCCATCCTGAGAATGCGCGAAGCGTCCGCGCTGGCGGTTGAATTGTCAAAAGACGACGCCCAACTGGAAAGCGTACTAAAATGGTGCTGATTACCCCGGAGCCATCATGATCGACATTTCCGAACGCGCGCAGGCACATTTCCAGCGCCTGCTGGCCCAGCAAGGTGACGAGGGCCTGGGCATACGCTTGCGCGTGGTCGCGGCGGGTACGCCCTCCGCGCAGTGCGAACTGGAATTTTGCGGCGCCTCGGAACTCACCGGCGACGAGTGGACGGTCGAGTGCGAGGGCTTCAACCTGTACGTCGACGGCGAGAGCATGCGCTGGCTCGATCCCGCCAACATCGACTACGAGACCACCCCCACGGGCAGCCAGCTCAACATTCGCGCACCGCGGATCAAGGGCGAGGCGCCGGGCGAGGGTGCCGGGCTCGTCGAGCGCGTGCAGTTCGTGCTCGAGTCGGAAATCGCACCGCAGATCGCCTCGCACGGCGGCCGTATCTCGTTGGTGGAGGTGACGGCCGAGGGCGTGGTCGTGCTGCGCTTCGGTGGCGGTTGCCACGGTTGCGGCATGGTCGACGTGACGCTGAAGAACGGCGTGGAGAAGACCCTGCGCGAGCGTATTCCGGAGATCACGGAAGTACGCGACGCCACCGACCACGAGACGGGCGAGAAGCCCTACTTCGCCCGCGCGGCCGGATAAGGCGCCAGGGCGGTCATTCGCCCTGGATGTGGTGCTCGAGGCCCTGCAACTTGGTCGGCATCGTGGCGAAGTAGGCCGAGACGTCATCGATATCCTGGTCGGACAGCGTGGCGGCGAAGCCCTTCATGATGGCGTTGTCGCGGCGGCCGTCCTTGTACTCGTGCAGGGCCTGCGCGAGGTAATCGGCATACTGGCCGGCAAGGCGCGGGTACTGCGGGTCTACCGCGTTGCCGTCCTGGCCGTGGCAGGCCACGCAGGTGGCGATCTTGGTCTTGCCGCGCGCGGGGTCGCCGGCAGCGAAGGTCTGGGTGGCGGCAAGCGCGAGAAGCGCGCCGATGGCAATCAGGGAAAACCCACGGATCATCGTTCGTCCTCGGCGGCTTACTTGGCGAGACTGGAAAGGTAGGCGGCGATATCCGCGATTTCCTGGTCGGACATGCTTTGCGCCTGGGCGCCCATCGTCGGGTGCTTGCGCTCGCCGCTCTTGTAGGCCTTAAGGGCGTTGACGATGTATTGCTCGTTCTGGCCGGCGATGTGCGGCACGTGGTACTCGGGGTATGCGTTGGCATAGCCCGGCACGCCGTGGCAGCCATTGCAGGTATAGACGAGTGTGCGACCCTTGGCCTTGTCCCCTTCGGCATGCGCGGCGGATGCGGCGCACAGAGCTACGGCGATCAGTCCAACCAGATGCAGACGCTTCATTAAGTGTTCCCTGGGTGCCGGGCGGGGCCGGGGTTGAATAGCCGTCGAAGTATAGAGGCGTGTCGCGACGGCGGACAACTCGGGAGGGGCGGGTGTCCTCAGAACAGGCTGCGGATGATGTGGATTCCCGCGATGTATTCGCCGGCGATGGTGCCGATGCTCACCAGGAAGAAGTTGAGCAGGGTGCGCGCCACACGGTTCTTCCACCAGCCGGTCCAGTGGGTGATGTCGTCGCGCAGGCGTTCGAAATCGAGCACGCGCGGCTTGCGCACCCAGGCTTCGGCCATGGCGCTGATCGCACCGGACGGAATGCCAGGGCGGAAAGGCTTCAGCGGCGCGGCGACGAAGGCGGCGACGATGGACAACGGGTGTGCTCCAGCGATCAGCGCGCCCAGCGCCGAGAGGCCGCCGGTGAGCAGGATCCAGTTCTTCAGCGCGTCCACGCCGAGGCTCGGACTGCGATAGAAGGCATAGCCGATCGCGGCGAAGATCCCCAGCACGAGCGCGACGGCAAGAATTTTCGGCCATTTCGACGCGGGTGGCGTGACCGCGAGATCGTCGGCGAGCGCCCGTGCGTCCCCGTGCTGATCCGCCAGCTGGGCGCTCATGCCCTTGAGATGACCGGCGCCGATGACGACGAGTACCTTGCGGCTGGGCGCCGAGGGGTCCATCGCCGCGCCGTTCTCGCGCAGCTTCGCCGCCATGAATTCGTCGCGCTCGGCGATGAGTGCGTGGTAGAGCGGCGCGGAGCCGCTGGCGAATTCGCTGAACGCGCTTTCGAGCAAGTCGGCCTGCTTCAGCTTCTCGATGTCGGCCTCGGCGATCTCCTCGCGCTCGAACACGCTGCCGAGCATGCCGGCCATCAAGCCGAAACGCTGGAAGAAACCCACGCTGCGCCACGCTCGCTTGAGCGTCGTGCCCACTTCGCGGTCGACCAGCCACACCGGAATGCCTCGCGCGTCGGCGCCGTCCATCGCGGCCTTCATCTCGGCGCCGGGCTCGATGCCGTACTGCGCGGCCAGGCGCTTCTGGAACGAGCCGAGCACCAGGCTGGCCGCGACCATGCCTGCCTTGCCCTGGCGGATGACCTGGAAGAGGTCCATCTGCTTGAACGCTTCCGGATCGCGGATGCCGTGCGCGCGGCTCGGGCACAGCTCCACCGCCACGGCGTCGAAGTGCTCGGTTTCCAGCAGCGCATCCACCGCCTGCACGCTGGCGCGCGACACATGCGCCGTGCCAAGGATGACGTACTCGACGCCTTCGCGCGTCATGCGCTCGATGGGTTGGCCTTCCAGGGCGGCGGGCAGGGTGACGTCGTTCTCGGCCGGAATCATTCGCTCGGTGGTCCTTGGGGGTGAGATCAGTCGCGGAAGCGCTTGGTGAGGTCGCCGTAAGCGTCGATGCGACGGTCGCGCAGGAAAGGCCAGATGCGGCGCACATGCTCGCTGCGTTCCATGTCGACATCGCAGACCAGCAGCTCACGCCCGTCGGTGCCGGCCTGGGCGAGGAACTCACCCTGCGGACCGGCGACGAAGCTCGAACCCCAGAACTGGATGCCGCTGCCGACGTTGGAGGGATCGGCCTCGTAACCGGTGCGGTTGCACGAGAGCAGCGGAAGCCCGTTGGCGACGGCATGGCCGCGCTGCACGGTGATCCATGCCTCGCGCTGGCGGGCCTTCTCCTCGTCGGAGTCGTTCGGGTCCCAGCCGATCGCGGTGGGATAGAACAGCAGGTCGGCACCGGCCAGCGCCATCAGGCGCGCGGCTTCGGGGTACCACTGGTCCCAGCACACGAGCACGCCGAGCTTGCCGACCGAGGTCTGGATGGGATCGAAACCGAGATCGCCCGGCGTGAAGTAGAACTTCTCGTAGAACGCCGGATCGTCGGGAATGTGCATCTTGCGGTACTTGCCGGCGATCTCGCGGGAGCGGTCGAAGACCACGGCCGTGTTGTGGTACAGGCCGGTGGCGCGCTTCTCGAAGATCGAAGCGACGACCACGAGCTTGAGTTCCTCGGCGAGCTTGCCGATGCGATCGGTGCCCGGACCGGGAATGGTCTCGGCGAGGTCGAATACCTCGACGCTCTCGCGCTGGCAGAAGTACGGGCCGTTGTGCAGTTCCTGCAACAGCACGAGTTCCGCGCCGGCCTTCGCGGCCTCACGCAGTCCCGCCTCGATGGCATCGAGGTTGGCGTCGCGGCTGCCACGGTCGGTTTCCTGGAGGAGGGCGACCTTGAGGGTCTTGCGGGTCATGGACGTCTTTCCTCGCGCGGCACCCGCCGCGCATGCATGGGTGGATTACCGGCTGATCGCCGCGGGCAGCTGCATGGTGATGCAATGCAGGCTGCCGTTCTGCCAGATAAGCGGACGGCACGGCACCTGGACCACTTCGCGGCCCGGATGCGCCGATCCGATGATCCGCGCCGCCTCGTCGTCGACACGGTCTCCGTAGGCCGGGACCAGCACGGCGCCATTGACGATCAGGTAATTCGCGTAGGAAGCCGCGAGGCGGCGGCCCTCGTCGATGATCGGCCGGGCCCACGGCAGCGGATGCAGCGGGTAGGGCTTGTCCTCCGGTGTCCGCAACTCGGCCAGTTCCGAGGCCATCTGGTCCAGTTCCTCGAAATGCGGATCGCTCTCGTCGTCGCACGCCTGGTACACGATGCCGCCGTCCTCGGAGAAACGCGCCAAGGTGTCGATATGGGCGTCGGTGTCGTCGCCTTCAAGATAGCCGTGCTCCAGCCACAGCACGCGATCCGCGTGCAGGGTGGTGGCGAGGGTATCCGTCATCGTTTCGCGGGAAAGGTCAGGATGGCGCTGGTGCAGGCACTTCCAGGTGGTGAGGATGGTGCCGCGGCCGTCGCTCTCGATGCCGCCGCCCTCCAGGGCCCAGTCGATGCGCTTGTGCGGCAGGCCGGCGAGGACGCCGCGCTCCAGCAAGCCGGAAATCAGCGCGTCGTCCCGTTCCGCACCGAACTTGCCACCCCAACCGGTGAAGCGGTAGTCGTTGAGCAGAACGCCGTCCGCGCCGGTGAGCGTGATCGGGCCGGAGTCGCGCAGCCAGGTGTCGTCGTAAGGCAATTCGATGAAGTGCACGCGGGCCATGTCGGCGCCGGCCTTTTCGATGGCCAGCCGGGCGCGTTCGCGCAGGGCCGCATCGGCGACCACGATGTGCAGCGGTTCGAAACGGGTCACCGCGGTGGCCAGGGCGACGTAGGTGGTCTCGACGCCGTCCAGGCGATCGGCCCAGTCCGTGCCCGCGTGCGGCCACGCGATCAGCACGCCGGCCTGCGGCTCCCATTCGGCGGGCAGGCGGTAGGAAGAACGGTCGGTCATGGCGAGGGCAGGGCAGCGAGGGAAGCCGGCTATTGTAAGGGTTCCCGGTTACCGCTGTCTCATATACACATCT
>NZ_JBPGXU010000153.1:0-6683 GCF_056755675.1 Luteibacter sp. KNZ12-1A
GGGGGTGGCGTGGGGGCCCTTTTGCGGTCGTAACGTCGTGGCCCGGCGTGCGCCTCCCGGCGTAATGGGGGTCACACGGCCCCCCGAGGCCTCCCCTCCCGACGGGTACGACGAATTGTGGGAAGAGCGGGTAGCGTCGCGGGTGCATACGATTACTTATTCACGCTGTTTCGCGTCGCGTCGTGAACGAGCGTAGCGTCGACGGTGGTTGATATCGTCAATCGACGCGGCGTCCAGGTTGGCTGCGTCGGCGACAGCACTTTTCGAGAAATGCGGTCTCGCGTTTTTGCATTGCGCTTTTCGCCCTACGCCTTTGCATTGCTCTCCCCGGAGTCCCCGTGTGATCGGAGGGGAGTCGGGGGCTGCCGTTCTCGGAGCGATTCCGCAGGGAGGCGAAGGCCGGACGAGGACTTAGCGACGAGAATGGCAGCCCGCGACTCCCCTTCCCCGACACAACATCAACACGATCGCGCAGCCGAGCGCCCCATAGCCAGCACAAAAAAACCCGGCATCTTGCGATGCCGGGTCTTGATTCAACGCTGAAAGCCAGGGATCAGCCGGTGACGTTTTCGTCTTCGGTGACGGCCTTCATCGACAGGCGGATACGGCCCTGCTTGTCGACTTCCAGGACCTTGACCTTGACCAGGTCGCCTTCCTTGAGCTTGTCGGAGACCTTCTCGACGCGCTCGCTGGAGATCTGCGACACGTGGACCAGACCATCCTTGCCCGGCATGATCGTGACGAACGCGCCGAAGTCCATCAGCTTGGCGACCTTGCCCTCGTAGATGCGGCCCGGCTCGACGTCGGACACGATCTGTTCGATGCGCTTGCGCGCGGCTTCGGCGGCTTCGCGGTTGACCGATGCGATCACGACATTGCCATCGTCGGTGATGTCGATGGTGGTGCCGGTCTCTTCCGTGATCGAACGGATGGTGGCGCCACCCTTGCCGATCACTTCGCGGATCTTGTCCGGGTGGATCTTGATCGTCAGCAGGCGCGGCGCGAACTCGCTCATTTCCGAACGGGCCGTGCTCATCACCTTGGCCATCTCGCCGAGGATGTGCACGCGACCGCGCTTGGCCTGGGCCAGCGCCGTGCGCATGATTTCCTCGGTGATGCCTTCGATCTTGATGTCCATCTGCAGCGCGGACACGCCATCGGCGGTACCGGCCACCTTGAAGTCCATGTCGCCGAGGTGGTCTTCGTCACCCAGGATGTCGGAGAGCACGACGAAGTCGTCGCCTTCCTTCACCAGGCCCATCGCGATACCGGCGACCGGCGACTTCAGCGGAACGCCCGCGTCCATCATGGCCAGCGAGGAACCGCAGACCGAGGCCATCGACGAGGAGCCGTTCGACTCGGTGATTTCCGAGACGACGCGAACGACGTACGGGAACTCTTCGATCGTCGGCTTGACGGCCTGCACGCCGCGCTTGGCGAGGCGGCCGTGGCCGACCTCGCGACGCTTCGGGCTGCCGACGCGGCCGGTTTCGCCCACCGAGAACGGAGGGAAGTTGTAGTGGAACAGGAACGTGTCCTTCCACTCGCCTTCCGGCGCGTCGATGATCTGCGAATCGCGGGTGGTGCCGAGCGTGGCGACGACCAGGGCCTGCGTTTCGCCGCGGGTGAACAGCGCGGAACCGTGCGTGCGCGGCAGGACGCCGACGCGCACCGAGATCGGGCGGATGTCGTCGAGCTGGCGGCCGTCGATACGGACCTTGGTGGACAGCACGCCGTCGCGCAGGGTGCGGTACTCGACCTCACCGAAGGCGGCGCCGATGTCGCCATCGGTCCAGCCGTTGGCTTCGGACTGGGCGGCGAGCGCGGCCTTCACCTCGGTCTTCAGCGCGCTGATGACATCACGGCGGGCCAGCTTGTCGCGGATCTGGAAGGCTTCGGCGAAACGGTTGCCGACGACGGCCTTGACGGCGTCGTACAACGCCGTCTTGGCGGCCGGGGCTTCCCACCTGAACGTCTTCACGCCGGCTTCGGCGACGAAGGCGTTGATCGTGTCGATGGCGGCCTGCATCTGCTGGTGGCCGAAGACCACCGCGCCGAGCATGACGTCTTCGCTGAGCAGCTTGGCTTCCGATTCCACCATCAGCACGGCCTTGGCCGTACCGGCGACGACGAGGTCGAGGTCGGAGGTCTTCAGCTGGGTGGCCGTCGGGTTCAGGATGTACTGGCCGTTGGCGTAACCGACGCGGGCGGCACCGATCGGACCCTTGAAGGGCACGCCGGCAAGCGTCATGGCGGCCGAAGCGCCGATCAACGCCGGGATGTCGCCGTCGACTTCCGGGTTCAGCGACACGACCTGTGCGATGACCTGGATCTCGTTGCGGAACTCTTCCGGGAACAGCGGACGAAGCGGACGATCGATGAGGCGCGAGGTCAGCGTCTCCTTCTCGGTCGGACGGCCTTCACGCTTGAAGAAGCCACCCGGGATGCGACCCGCGGAGTAGAACTTCTCCATGTAGTCGACCGTGAGGGGGAAGAAGTCCTGGCCCTCGCGTGCCTTGGGGGCCGCGACGACCGTCACCAGGACGACCGTGCCGCCCATGCTGACCATGACCGCACCGGAGGCCTGCCGGGCGATTTCGCCCGTCTCCAGTGTGACTTCGTGACTACCGTACTGGAATGACTTGGTTACTTTCGCCACTTCGATCTCTCCTCGTCCTGTTCCGGTGGTTTAGCGGCGCAGGCCGAGGCGTTCGATCAGGGTCTGGTAGCGAGCGAGGTCGCTCTTCTTGAGGTAGGCCAGCAGCGTCTTGCGCTTGTTGACCATCTTCAGCAGGCCACGACGCGAGTGGTGGTCCTGCTTGTGCGCCTGGAAGTGATCCTGCAGCGCGGTGATGTTCGCGGACAGCAGCGCGACCTGGACTTCGGTCGAGCCGGTGTCGTTTTCCTTGCGACCGTAGTCCTTGATGATCTGGCTGGTCTGTTCGACGGTGAGCGACATGTGTATCGATTCCTTAAAAGCGGGTGCGAGACTTGCGCAACCTCAACGGCTACCGATGAAGTTGCGCAAGCCTCGCTTTTGATGAAAGCCGTTAAACGAGCACGTAATTGTAACGTCCTGCGCGTAGTGGCAACAAGCCCGGTCAGACGGGCGGCAGGTTGAATCCCCTGAGGACGCGAAGGATACCGTCTTCACCGACCTCTCCCAAGGCCATCAGGCGCCCGTCGGCACCCCGGACCCCGCATCGACCCGGGACCGCGCCCTGCCCCAGCGGCACGGGCTGGCCGAATCCCAGCACCCGGGTCTGGTCCGGGTCGAGATCCACCCGGGGGATATGGGCCAGGCCCGCTTCCACGGGCAGGAGACAGGCCTCGAGCTGATCCGGCCCCGTCTCGGCGGCCTCGTGCAACTGCTCGAGCGTGACCATGGCGGGGGCCACGAAGGGCTCGACCCAGAGCCGGCGCAGGCCCGTCAGGTGGGCGCCGCAACCCAGGTTCGCGCCGAAGTCGACCGCCAGGCTGCGCACGTAGGTGCCCGAGCCACACTCGACGAACAGGCGCACGGTGTCGCCCTCGCGACCGAGCACGTCCAGGCGATGGACATCGACCTCGCGGGCGGGAACGTCCACGGCCTCGCCGCGGCGGGCGCGGACATACAGCGGCACGCCATCCTGCTTGATCGCCGAATAGGCCGGCGGGACCTGGACGATGTGGCCGCGCAGGGGCGCCAGGGCGGCTTCGACGGTCGCGTCGGCCAGTGACGGGACCGGACACGTCTCGACCACCTCGCCTTCCAGGTCGGCCGTGGTGGTGGTGATGCCCAGGCGCACCTCGGCTTCATACGCCTTGCGTGAACCCAGCAACCAGCCGGCGATCTTGGTGGCTTCGCCGAAGCAGAGCGGCAGCAATCCCGTCGCCAGCGGATCGAGGCTGCCCGTATGCCCACCCTTGGCCGCGCCCACGAGCCGGCGCGCCGTCTGCAAGGCCTGGTTGGAACTCAGGCCCAGCGGCTTGTCGAGCAGGAGGATGCCGTGGATGTCTCGAAAGGTTCGGCGATTCATGAGGGTCGGAAAAAGGGGGCGGTACGTCACGGTTAGGGCGATTCGGCGGCTGGCGGGCTATCGCCGGCATAGCCGGCTCCCACGAGGGCATCGCCGACAGGGTCGGCTCCCACCAGAGCTCGCCGAGATCCCAAAGCCATGGCTTTGGTGGGAGCCGGCTATGCCGGCGATCCCGCGGCAGCGGGCAATCTTGTCACGGGCACCCTGTCGCCGCTGAAGCGGCTCCCACAGAAGCGGCTCCCACATGAGCCCATGGACTCGGATACTGTCCGACGACTCAGGTCTCGTCCGACGACTCGGGTTCGGCCGGGGGAACCGGGTTCTCGCGCAACAGGCGTTCGATCCGTTCGCCGGTATCGACGGACTCGTCGTACTTGAACTTCAACTCGGGCACGCGGCGGAGGCGCATGGAACGCGACAGGGAGCGGCGGAATTCCGGGGCCAGTTCCTTCAGTGCCTTCACCGCCACGACCGACTGCTCGGGCATCAGCGCGGTCACCCACACCGTGGCCCAATCCAGGTCCCGGGTCACTTCCACGTCGGACACGCTGACCGACGGCAACGCGTGATCGCGTACCGCGGCATGCACCAGCAGGCCGATCTCGCGCCGGAGTTCGGCGGAGACGCGGTCGGTGCGCTTGAAATCACGGGACGGCATATCCGCCTCCAGTTTTTAGGGGTGCAATAACGAATAAAGCCTCCCCGGCGCATGCCGGGGAGGCGCATTGCCCGCTGTTACAGCGTGCGGGCGACTTCGATGCGCTCGAAGCACTCGATCTGGTCGCCGACCTTCACGTCGTTGTACTGCTTCACGGCGATACCGCATTCCATGCCGTTGCGGACTTCGTCCACCAGCTCCTTGAAGCGGCGGAGCGATTCCAGTTCGCCCTGGAACACGACGACGTTGTCGCGCAGCACGCGGATCGGCTTGGACCGCTTGACGAAGCCCTCGGTGACCATGCAACCCGCCACCGCGCCGAACTTCGACGAACGGAACACGTCGCGGACCTGCGCGATACCGATGATCTCCTCGCGGATTTCCACGCCGAGAAGACCCGACGCCGCCTGCTTCACCTGGTCGATGACGTCGTAGATGATCGAGAAGTAACGGACATCGAGGCCGTTGGTGTCGATCACCTTTCGCGCCGACGCGTCGGCACGGACGTTGAAGCCGATGATCAGCGCCTTGGAGGCCGCCGCCAGAGTGGCTTCCGACTCGGTGATGCCGCCCACGCCGGACGAGATCACGTTCACCTTCACCAGGTCGTTGCCGATCTGGGTGAGCGAATCGCGCAACGCTTCCACCGAACCCTGCACATCGGCCTTGACCAGGATGTTGAGGGTCTGCTGGCCTTCGCCCTGGCCCATCTGAGCCATGATGTCTTCCAGACGGTTCGACTTCGAGACGAGGCGGTTCTCGCGACGCTTCTGCTGACGCTCGGCGGCCACCTGGCGGGCGAGGCGCTCGTCCTCGACCGCGACGAAGTCGTCACCCGACTCCGGCACACCGGACAAGCCCAGCACCTGCACGGGAATCGACGGGCCGGCTTCGTTCACCTGCTTGCCGGTCTCGTCCACGAGCGCACGCATGCGGCCGTATTCGATACCGCAGACGACGAAATCGCCCTTCTTCAGCGTGCCCTGCTGGACCAGCACCGTCGCCACCGGGCCGCGGCCACGGTCGAGGCTGGATTCGATCACGACGCCCGAGGCACGGCCATCGGCCACGGCCTTGAGTTCCATGATCTCCGCCTGGATCGAGATCGCGTCGAGCAGCGCTTCGACACCGTCGCCGGTCTTCGCCGAAAGCGGCACGAACGGCGTGTCGCCGCCCCACTCTTCCGGGATGACTTCGAGGTTCGCGAGGCCTTGCTTCACGTTGTCCGGATTGGCGTCGGACTTGTCCATCTTGTTGACCGCGACGATCAACGGCACCTTGGCGGCGCGCGCGTGACGCACGGCTTCCTGCGTCTGCGGCATGACACCGTCGTCCGCGGCGACCACGAGCACCACGATATCCGTGGACTGCGCACCACGTGCGCGCATCGAGGTGAACGCGGCATGGCCCGGGGTATCGAGGAAGGTGATCACGCCACGGCTGGTTTCGACGTGATACGCGCCGATGTGCTGCGTGATGCCACCGGCTTCGCCCGAGGCGACCTTGGTGCGGCGGATGTAATCCAGCAGCGAGGTCTTGCCATGATCGACGTGACCCATGATCGTGACGACCGGCGGACGCGTGACCTTCTCGCCCTCGAGCTCGACGCTCTGGGTGTGCGAGGCCAGCGCGGCTTCGGCATCGTTCTCGGTCGCGCGGACCGGGTTGTGGCCCAGTTCCTCGACGACGAGCGCCGCGGTGTCGTGATCGATCGTCTGGTTGATGGTCGCCATGACGCCCATCTTGAACAGCGCCTTGACTACCTCGGCGCCCTTCACGGCCATCTTCTGCGCGAGTTCGGCGACGAGGTTGTTATCGCCGATCACCACGTCGCGAACCACGGCGACGGTCGGCCGCGTGAAGCCGTGCGGACCGCCCGACGAAGCGCCGCCACGCGGTGCCTCGGCACGGCCCTTGGCCTTGCCGCCACGGCGATTGCCACTGGAACGGCGCGCGCGGTCGGCGTCGGACAGGTGCAGTTCGCCGGCGGCGAAACGCTTGCCACC
>NZ_JBPGXU010000154.1:0-6650 GCF_056755675.1 Luteibacter sp. KNZ12-1A
CCCCGCCCCACAACCCCGGCCAGATGCGCGTCACCAAGCGCAACGGTGGCCAGGAGGTCGTCGACGTCAACAAGATCGTGCGCGCGGTGACCCGCAGCGCCGATGGCCTGTACGCGGTCGATCCGATGCGCGTGGCGCTGAAGACGATCGGCGGCCTCTACGACGGCGCCACCACCCAGGAACTCGACCAGCTGTCGATCCGCACCGCCGCGGCGCTCACCGCCGAGGAACCGGAGTACGGCCAGCTGGCGGCACGCCTGCTCGCCGCCTTCATCGACAAGGAGGTGTCCGGCCAGGACATCCAGTCGTTCTCGCAGTCGATCTCCACTGGCTTCGACCTCGGCATCCTCAACGAGCGCCTGCGCGACTTCGTGCAGGTGAACGCGCGCAAGCTCAACGATGCGATCGATGCCACGGCCTCCCGCCGCTTCGAGTACTTCGGCCTGCGCACGGTCTATGACCGCTACCTGTTGCGCCACCCAACGAAGCGGTTCGTCATCGAGACACCGCAATACTTCTTCATGCGGATCGCCTGCGCGCTTGGCGGCAACGACGTGGCCGAGACGCTGGAGCTGTACCGCATGCTCTCGTCGCTGGAATACCTCGCCAGCTCGCCGACCCTGTTCAATGCCGGCACGGCGCACGAACAGCTGTCCTCGTGCTTCCTGCTGGACTCGCCGCAGGACGCGCTGGAATCCATCTACGCCAAGTACGGCGACGTGGCCCAGCTGTCGAAGTTCGCCGGCGGCATCGGCCTCGCCTATTCGCGCATCCGCTCGCGCGGCTCGCTGATCAAGGGTACCAACGGCCACTCGAACGGCCTCGTGCCGTGGCTGAAGACGCTGGACGCCTCCGTCGCGGCCGTGAACCAGGGTGGCAAACGCAAGGGCGCGGCCTGCGTGTACCTGGAATCGTGGCACGCCGACATCGAGGAATTCCTCGAACTGCGCGAGAACACCGGTGACGATGCGCGCCGCACGCATAACCTCAACCTCGCCAACTGGGTGCCGGATCTCTTCATGCGCCGCGTGGAGACGGACGGCGACTGGTCGCTGTTCGATCCGAAGATCGTGCCGCATTTCGTCGACACCTGGGGCGCCACCTTCGACGCCGCCTACGAGACCGCCGAAGCCGAAGGCCTGGCGGTGAAGACGATCAAGGCGCGCGAACTGTACGCGCGCATGCTGCGCTCGCTGGCGCAGACCGGTAACGGCTGGATGACCTTCAAGGATCGTTCCAACGCGACCAGCAACCAGACGGCACGACCGGAAAACGTCATCCATCTGTCCAACCTCTGCACCGAGATCCTCGAGGTGACCTCGGAGGGCGAGACGGCGGTGTGCAACCTCGGCTCGATCAACCTCGCCCGCCACGTGGTGGACGGCCAGTTCGACTACGAGAAGCTGTCGACCACCGTGCGCACGGCCGTGCGGCAGCTGAACCGCGTGATCGATCTCAACTTCTACCCGATCGCCTCGGCGAAGACGGCGAACGTGAAGTGGCGTCCGGTCGGCCTGGGCGTGATGGGCCTGCAGGATGTCTTCTTCAAGCTGCGCCTGCCGTTCGATTCCGACGAGGCCCGGACGTTGTCCACCCGGATCGCGGAGGAGATCTATTTCCACGCGCTGTCCATGTCCAACGAGATCGCCGAACGCGACGGCCCGCATCCGGGCTTCGAGGAAAGTCGCGCGGCGAACGGCGAGCTGCAGTTCGATTACTGGCCGGCCGCCATGCCGACCGGCAAGGACGGCCGCTGGGCGGAACTGCGCGAGAAGATCAAGGCCAAGGGCCTGCGCAACTCGCTGCTGATCGCCATCGCCCCCACCGCGACGATCGCCTCGATCGCCGGCTGCTACGAATGCATCGAGCCGCAGGTGTCCAACCTGTTCAAGCGCGAGACACTGTCGGGCGACTTCCTCGTGGTGAATCGCTACCTCGTCGACGAGTTGAAGACACTGGGCCTGTGGACCGCCGAGATTCGCGACCAGATCAAGCTCGCGGAAGGGTCGGTGCAGGGTATCGCGGCCATCCCGGCGGAACTGCGCGCGGTGTACCGCACCACCTGGGAACTGCCGCAGAAGGCCTTGATCGATCTCGCCGCCGCCCGCGGCGCCTATATCGACCAGAGCCAGTCGCTGAACCTGTTCATGGAAAACCCGAACATCGGACAGCTTTCCTCGATGTACATGTACGCGTGGAAGTCGGGCATCAAGACGACGTACTACCTGCGCTCGCGCCCGGCCACGCGCATCGCGAAGACCACGGTCAGTTCGTCGTCGGCTTCCCTGCCGGCGCCCGCCGCGCCGGTCGCCGACGCGCAGGAGCAGGCCGAGGCCGCGGTGTTCTGCTCGCTCGAGAACCCCGAGTACTGCGAAGCCTGCCAGTAAAAAGAAAGTACATGTGGGAGCCGATTCATCGGCGAAAAGCCGACGGAGCGGTTTAGCCGAAACGCCCGTCGCCGCTGAAGCGGCTCCCACGGAAGCTGTTCACATTTTCCCGAGGTACCCGATGTCCGCTTCACCGATCACCCGCGATACCCACATCCTCGATCCCGGTTTCGAACTGACGCTGCGGCCGATGAAGTATCCGCAGTTCTACGAAATGTATCGCGCCGCCATCCGCAACACGTGGACGGTGGAGGAGGTGGATTTCTCGCTCGACGTGACCGACCTGAAGGCGAAGATGTCCGATGCGGATCGCCACCTGATCCATCGCCTCGTCGCCTTCTTCGCCACGGGCGACACAATCGTGTCGAACAACCTCGTGCTGAACCTCTACCAGCACGTGAACTCGCCCGAGGCGCGCATGTTCCTCTCGCGCCAGCTGTACGAGGAAGCGCTGCACGTGCAGTTCTACCTCACCTTGCTGGATACCTACATCCCCGAGCCCTCGGAACGGAACAAGGCCTTCGCCGCGATCGAGAGCATTCCCTCGATCCGGCAGAAGGGTGAGTTCTGCTTCAAGTGGATCGACTCCATCCAGGACCTCAACCGCCTGGAGACGCGCGAGCATCGCCGCCAGTTCCTGCTCAACCTGATCTGCTTCGCCGCGTGCATCGAAGGCCTGTTCTTCTTCGCCGCTTTCGCCTACGTGTACTACCTGCGTTCGCGCGGACTGCTGCACGGATTGGCCTCGGGCACCAATTGGGTGTTTCGTGACGAATCCGGGCACATGGCGTTCGCCTTCGAAGTGGTGCGCACCGTGCGCGAGCAGGAGCCCGACCTCTTCGACGAGGACATGCGCCAGCAGGTGGAGGCGATGCTGGAAGACGCCATCGCATGCGAAACGCAGTTCGCGGCGGACGTGCTCTCCGGTGGCGTGGCAGGGCTCTCCGTGAACGACATGCGCCAGTACCTGGAGTACTGCGCCGACCAGCGCCTGGTGCAGCTCGACATGCCGAAGAAGTACGGTGCGAAGAACCCCTTCGACTTCATGGACCTGCAGGACGTGCAGGAACTGACGAACTTCTTCGAGCGGCGCGTCTCGTCGTACCAGGTGGGCGTGCAGGGCGAGGTGGCGTTCGACCAGTCGTTCTAGAGGCATCGCCGACTCTGAGGGCATCTGTCCGCGATAGCATGGTCGCCTCACCTCACAAGGCAGCCCCAACATGCCCCCCATCGACCGCCCCACCGAGGCCCGCGTCCTCGAGATCGTCTTCCCCGACCACACCAACCACCTCGGCACGCTCTTCGGCGGCCAGGCGCTGGCATGGATGGACAAGGCCGCCTTCCTCGCCGCCTCGCGTTATTCGCGGCAGATCGTGGTCACCGCGCGCTCCGAGCAGGTCGACTTCCACGTGCCCGTGCGCAAGGGCCAGATGGTGGAACTCGTCGCCACGGTCGTATCGGTGGGCCGCACGTCGATGAAGATCGACGTGGCGATGTACACCGAGGACCTGATCTCGGGCGCGCGTGAACTGTGCACCCGCGGCACCTTCACCATGATCGCGCTGGACAGCGACCATAAGCCGACCCCCGTACAGCCGCTGCCGTCCCCCCTGTTGACTTAGAGCGCACTCGAAGGCGTACG
Organism: Luteibacter sp. KNZ12-1A; assembly: GCF_056755675.1. Taxonomy (NCBI): domain Bacteria; kingdom Pseudomonadati; phylum Pseudomonadota; class Gammaproteobacteria; order Lysobacterales; family Rhodanobacteraceae; genus Luteibacter; species Luteibacter sp. KNZ12-1A. The sequence goes on from NZ_JBPGXU010000154.1 coordinate 4,030, forward strand.
CTCTTCGAATGCCCCATTCGATGACCATCGCCGAGGCCGCCCTCGCCACCGGCCTGACCACCCACACGCTGCGCTACTACGAGCAGATCGGCCTGATCGACCCGGTGCCACGGCGCGGGGGACAGCGTGTGTATGGCGAAGCCGAGATGCGCCTCATCGACTTCGTGCTGCGCCTGCGCGGCACCGGCATGTCGATGCGCGACATCCAGGAATACGTGCGTTTGCGCCGCCTGGGCGAGACCCCCGAGAGCATCCGCCTGCGCGGCGACCTGCTCGCCCGGCACGCCACCTACCTGCGCGGCCAGTTGACCGAACTGACCGAGACGATCGCGCGGCTGGACGAGAAGATCGCCCTGTACCGCTCGATCTACCCCGATGAAGCCATCCCCCTCCCCGCCGAGCCGCCCGTGACACAGGCGGCGCCGGCGAACGCCCCCTCGAAACGAAGGAGACACGCATGATCACCCGCAAACTGGGCACGCACGGCCCCGAGGTCTCGATCCTCGGCCTCGGCTGCATGGGCATGAGCGAGTTCTACGGCGCCGGCGACGAGAAGGAATCGGTCGCCACGCTGGAACGCGCGCTGGAACTGGGCATCACCTTCTGGGACACCTCCGACGCGTACGGCCCGCATACCAACGAGGAACTGCTCGGCCGCACGCTCGCCGGCCGCCGCGACAAGGTGTTCCTGGCCACCAAGTTCGGCATCGTGCGCGATCCGAACGACCCGATGAAGCGCGGCATCAGCGGCCGTCCGGAATACGTTCGCCAGTCGGTCGAAGGCAGCCTTCGCCGGCTGAAGACCGATTACATCGATCTCTACTACCAGCACCGCGTCGACCGGACGGTACCGATCGAGGAGACCGTCGGCGCGATGGCCGACCTCGTGAAGGAAGGCAAGGTACGCCATCTCGGCCTGTCCGAGGCTTCGGCCGAGTCGATCCGCAAGGCGGCGAAAGTGCATCCGATCACCGCCCTGCAGAGCGAATACTCGCTGTGGACGCGCGATCCGGAAACCACCGGCACGCTCGCCGCCTGTCGCGAGCACGGCATCGCCCTGGTCGCCTATAGCCCGCTCGGGCGCGGCTTCCTCACCGGGGCCATCACCCGGCCGGAAGACTTCGCCGAGGACGACTACCGTCGCGTCAATCCACGCTTCACGGGCGAGAACTTCGCGAAGAACCTGGCCATCGTGGAGAAGGTGAAGAAATTCGCCGCCGACAAGGGCTGCACCCCCGGCCAGCTCGCCCTCGCCTGGGTGATCGCCAAGGGCGACGACATCGTGCCGATCCCGGGCACCAAGCGGGTGAAGTACCTGGAGGAAAACGCCGGCGCGGTGGAGGTGAAACTCAGCCCGGCCGAGATCGCCGAGATCGACGCGGTGTTCCCGCCGGACTCGGCCGTGGGCGACCGCTACGCCTCCAACATGATGGGCTCCATCAACGCCTAAGTGCTTGGCTTATAATGGCGGTTTGTGTCAGCAGCAAACCGCCATGTCGTCCCCCGATCACTCACCGCTGGGCAAGGCCACCGTCTATGCCGACCGCTACGACGCCAGCCTGCTCTTCCCGATTCCACGCCAGGGCAAGCGGGACGAGATCGGCGTGTCCGCCGGCGCCCTGCCTTTCCATGGCGTCGATGTCTGGAACGGTTATGAACTCTCCTGGCTGGATGCGCGTGGCAAGCCGGTCGTGGCCGTGGCGGAGTTCCGTTTCCCCGCCACCACGCCGAACATCGTCGAATCGAAGTCGTTCAAGCTCTACCTGAACGGCTTCGCCCAGGAACGCATGGCCGATGACGCGCAGGTGCGCGCCACGCTGGTCCGCGACCTGTCGGCCGCGTCCGGCGGCCCCGTGGACGTGGTGTTACGGGCGCCGAACGACCTGGACGGCACCCCGCTGGGCGAGCCCGAGGGCATCCTGCTGGACACGCAGGAGCTGGATTTCGACAGCTACGGCCCGCCGCGTCCGGATTTCCTCGCCACGCACGAAGGCCACGTGCGCGAGGTGCTCGTGTCGCACCTGTTGCGCTCCAATTGCCCGGTGACCGGGCAACCCGACTGGGGCAGCGTACAGGTCGCCTATACGGGCTCGCCGATCGACCGGGCGGGGCTGCTGCGCTACCTCGTTTCCTTCCGCAGCCACACTGAATTCCACGAGCAGTGCGTGGAGCGCATCTTCATGGATCTCCGTGCCCGCTGCGCGCCGCGCGAACTCTCGGTCTATGCGCGCTACACCCGGCGCGGCGGCCTGGACATCAATCCGTTCCGCAGCACGGACCCGGCCGCCGTGCCCGCGAACCCGCGTGGTGCGCGCCAATGATGAATGGCGCATTCATGCGTTCTTCATTGGTCTTGCCTTTAGTTGTGTAGCCTGTACCCTGCGGCGGCCAAGGGGATCCACCTTGACGCCCCCTTTGTTTCGAACCTGACAAGCCACTCCCGGAATCCAGACATGAAGCTTTCCTTCCGCTCGTCCGCCCTCTGCACGGCCACCATCGCCGGCCTGCTGGTCCTCACCGCCTGCGGCAAGAAGGAAGAGCAGCAGAACACCGCCCCGGCCGCCGCCTCGACGGCTCCGGCCGCACCCGCCACCGCTCCGGCACCCGCCGTGCCGGAGCGG
>NZ_JBPGXU010000155.1:0-6520 GCF_056755675.1 Luteibacter sp. KNZ12-1A
GGCGCTCCGGGGGCGGGATCCGTGGGGCGCACCCAACGCCCCCTTGGCCGGGGGCGCGGGCTCGGCCGCCGATCCCGCGGCAGCGGGCCAGGTCGAGGCAAGCACCCATCGCCGGCATAGCCGGCTCCCACAAGGGGCCAGGCTTCCACAAGGGGCAGGGGGCGAGGCAGGCACCCATCGCCGACGAGGTCGGCTCCCACCTGGCTATCAGTCTTCGGAGGGTGGGGTGGGGGCCGCTTCGCCCTCGGCGTCGGTATCGTCCAGGCCCGGCGCCAGTTCGAGCAGGACTTGCGACTCGTCCGCGCCCAGCGATTCCACCCCGCGCAGCTTGCGCTCGATGGCGCGGGTGCGGATGCCCGCGCTGTCGATGCTGTTGCGTACCGTGTCCAGCTGTTTCCGGGTCTTCTCCAGCACCGTGGCGAACTTGCCGAACTCGTTCTTCACCGCCGCCAGCACGTGCCAGACCTCGGACGAGCGTTTCTCGATCGCCAGTGTCCGGAAGCCCATCTGCAGGCTGTTGAGCAGGGCGGTGAGCGTCGTGGGGCCCGCCACGGTGACGCGGCATTCGCGCTGCAACTGCTCGGAAAGCCCGGGGCGGCGGATCACCTCGGCGTAGAGACCTTCGGTGGGCAGGAAGAGGATCGCGAAATCGGTGGTGTGCGGCGGCGCGATGTACTTGCTGCGAATGCGCTTGGCTTCTTCGCGCACGCGCAATTCCAGCGCCTTGCCGGCGAGCAGCGCCCCTTCGGCATCGGCCGCGTCCTGCGCGTCGAGCAGGCGCTGGTAATCCTCCACGGGGTATTTCGCGTCGATCGGCAGCCAGACCGGCGTGCCTTCGTCGGTGCCGGGCAGGCGGATGGCGTACTCGACGCGTTCACTCGAACCGGGCACCGTGGCCACGTTGGACGCGTACTGTTCCGCCACGAGGATCTGTTCGAGCAACGCGCCCAGTTGCACTTCGCCGAACGTGCCACGGGTCTTCACGTTGGTCAGCACGCGTTTCAGGTCGCCCACGCCGGCGGCGAGCGCCTGCATTTCGCCGAGCCCGCGTTGCACGGCTTCCAGCCGCTCCGACACCAGCTGGAACGACTGGCCCAGCCGTGTCTCCAGGGTGGACTGGAGTTTCTCGTCCACGGTGGCGCGCATCTGCTCCAGCTTGGCGGCGTTGTCCTGCTGGATCGCGGCAAGTCGCGTTTCCAGGGTGGCGCGGATATCGCCAAGGCGCTTTTCGTTCTCGGCGGTGAGCGCGGCGAAACGCTGGTCGATCGATTCGCCGAAATGTTTCAACGTGAGGGCGGATTCCTCGCGGGTCTTGCGCGAATCGTCGGCCAATCCCTGGCGCAGCGATTGCAGGCCGATGTCGGTACGCTCGGTGAGCTGGTCCAGGCGGCGGCCGAAACCCTCGATGCGCTCATGCTGGCGTTCGGCGGCGATCTGCAGTTGTTCCTGCACGTGCCCGCGGAATTGTCCGAAGCTCTCGCCCAGTTCGCCGCGGCCCGCGCGCTGTTCTTCGCGGATGACACCTTCCAGCCGGCGGTTGTCCTCACGCAGCGCGTCGAGGCGAAGCGCGCTGCCATCGTCCTGCCCGCCACGGGAAAGCAGGGCGATCAGCAGGCCCAGGCAGGCCAGGGCGACGGCCAGCAGGGCGATCAGGAGGATGGTTTCGAGCGTCATGGAGCGAGAGGGTACCTGTGTTGGTGGCTCCTGGCGAAGCCGTCGCCGCCGAAGCGGCTCCCACAGGAGGCGTCGTCAGACTGGGGGATGGGCGTCTCAGAGCTCGCGATTGCCGACGATGACGACATCGGCCGGGCGCCTGGCGAACAATCCGACCGTGACCACGCCGACGACCTGGTTGAGATCGGCTTCCAGTTCCACCGGATTGGCGATCCGCCAGCCGTGCACGTCGATGATCCAGTTGCCGTTGTCGGTCACCACGCCGTCGCGCCACACCGGGTTGCCCCCTCGGGCGACGATCTCGCGCGCCACGTGGCTGCGCGCCATGGGGATCACTTCGATCGGCAGCGGGAACTTGCCGAGCACGTCGACCAGCTTGCTCGCATCCACGATGCAGACAAAGGTATCCGACGCGGCGGCCACGATCTTTTCGCGGGTGAGGGCGGCGCCGCCGCCCTTGATCAGGCGCTTGTGCGGATCGCATTCGTCCGCGCCATCGACGTAGAGGTCGAGCCGGCCCGCCGCGTTGAGGTCGATCACGTCGATGCCGAGCTTGCGCAGGCGTGCGCTGGAGGCTTCCGAACTGGATACGGCGGCCTTGATGCGGTCGCGGTACTGCGAGAGTTCGTCGATGAAGAAATTCACCGTGGAGCCGGTACCCACGCCGATGACGCCGTCCTTGAAACCACCATTGCCGACGTAGCGGAACGCGGCGGTTTCGGCGGCTAGACGCTTCTCGTTGTCCTGGCTCATGACTTTTCCAGCTTCAGGATGAAGTCCCAATCACTCTTTGCCACGGGCATCACCGACAGGCGGTTGCCCTTGCGCACGAGCGGCATGTCGGCGAGTTCGTCGTACCCCTTCAGTTCCTCCAGCGAGATCGTGCGCGCGAGCTTGCGCTCGAACTTCACGTCGATCAGCACCCAACGAGGTTCCTCGCGCGTGCTCTTCTCGTCGTAGTACTTCGACCTGGGGTTGAACTGGCTCTCGTCCGGATAGGCGAGCGAGGCCACCGTGGCGATCCCGGCGATGCCGGGAACGTCCGTGTTGGAATGGTAGAAGAAAACCTTGTCGCCGACCTTCATGCCGTCGCGCATGAAATTGCGCGCCTGGTAGTTGCGCACGCCATCCCAGGGTTCGATGCCCTTGCGCTTGAGGTCGTCGATCGAGAAGGTGTCCGGCTCGGACTTCATGAGCCAGTATTTCATGCGTCGACGCCCGTGCAGTCGATCAGTTCCTTGTCGGTCGCGATGTAGTCGAGCGAGATGTCCCACTCGGCGGTCTCGATCGCGTCCAGTTCCTGGAAATCGTAGCCGACGCCGACGAGCAACGGCCGTGCCGGACGGGGTTGTCCGCGGAGGAACTCGAAGCTCCGGTCGTAATAGCCACCGCCGAAGCCGAGGCGATTGCCGCGCCGGTCGAAGCCCAGCAACGGCACCAGTACGAGGTCGAGCTTGCTCGCCTCGATGATGCGTTCGGCGGCCTTCGGCTCGGGAATGCCCATTTCGTTGGCCTCGACGTCCTCGCCGGTGGTCCAGGGCGCGAACGTGAGCCGGCGCTTGCCGCCCGACTTGGTGACGATGGGCAGGTAGAAGGTCTGACCGCGCTCCGCCATGGGCGCGATGGCGAGGTTGAGCGGCAGCTCGCCACCCGTGGCCCAGTAGCCGGCCACGTGTTCGTCGGTGAGGAATTCGGGCAACTGCTCCAGGGACTGGCGCAGTCCCTGTGCCGCGGCGACACGCTCCGCCGGCTTCAGCTGGCGGCGGCGCTGCACGAGGTCGGCTCGCAGTTCACGTCTCTCGGGTAGCTTTGACATGGGTCGTTCAGCCGAACGGCACAGGCAAGGTTGCCGTCGAGCCGCCCCCTCCGGTGCCGCGGAGGGGACGCTGACCGGTCAGGAACCGGCCGGCCGGGGAAATAAGGAGGCGTTCTCCGCGATGCCGCTGCGCACCAAACGACCTTGATCCAAAGGATCAGGTGGGAGGGCTACGCAACTTCGAGGCTTTCCGTACGAGGCGGACATGCACAACAGTCGCGAAAAGCCGACCCGGGGTCGTATGTAGGAACAAGGCAAATGTAAAGTGCGCTGGCGAACACCGCAGGGAACGCCCGGCGCTATTTTACCGATGCGTCGAGCAGACCATCAAGCTTTCTTCGCAGGGAAGCCAATCCGTCGGTCAGCACCTGTTCCTGCGAGTCGTGCTCCTTGCGCAGCGTGAGGAGCTCGTGAGCGATGCTCACGGCCGCCAGTACGGCGATCCGGTCGAAACCGGGAACCTTCGCGTTCGATTTCAGCTCGCGCATCTTGCCGTCGAGGAACTGGGCGGCGGCGATCAGCCCGGGGCGCTCTTCCGGAGCGCAGGCGATATGGAACTCGCGGTCGAGCAGGCGCAGGGATACCGGTTCGCTGGCGGTGGCATTCATAGGAGGTATCAGCCCGTGTTCTCGAGCGCCTTCAGGCGCTGGATCATCGCTTCCACACGGCTACGCGCCTGTTCGTTGCGCGCCATCAGCCCTGCACGTTCGTTCGCCAGCTGTTCCTGGCTGTGCCGCAGGCTGCGGTTTTCCTCGGTCAGCCGGCGGACGGTATCGACGAGCCGGTCGAGCGTCGCGCTCAGGGCTTCCAGTTCGGTCTTGAAGGCATCCGGGTTCGTCATGCGCGGACTATATAACAGGATGTCGGGCCTTGTCGGCAGCCCGTGAAGGCGAAGGCGCCAGCGGCGTGAAGTCGCCTGCATTAGACTTCGGTTTCGCGTATCCAGGAGTAGCCGTCATGTCGGCCAACCAGACCGTCGATCCGGAAGAGATCGCCGAGCTCATCGCCCGCTGCAAGCTGTCCGTGTCGGTCAGCGAATTCCATGGTGCCCTGGTGGGTTACCTCAGCGCCGGTGGCCACTTTCCGCATGGCTCCGTGCTGGAGGCACTGCAACTCGAGCCCGACCCGGCACCGAGCGACAAGGAAATGGCCATGCTCACCCGCCTTCGGCATCAGACCGAGGAATGGCTGGCCGACCCCGAGTTGACCTTCTCGCCCTGGCTGCCCGACGACGACGCGCCCATCCCGGAACGCGCCGAGGGCCTCAGCGAGTGGGTCGAGGGTTTCCTCGGCGGCTTCGGCCTGGGCGGTTCGGTGGAGGTCAACCGGGGCATGAGCGACGATGCGAAGGAAGTCCTGCAGGACATGGCCGGCATCGCAACGGCCGATTTCGAGTTCGATCCGAATGACGACATCAATGACGAGAGCCTGATCGAACTCGAGGAATTCGTCCGCGCCGGCGCCATGCTGTTGCACGCCGAGCTGAGCCGCGTGTCCCGACCGGCCAACGACACCCTGCATTGATCGCCGCGGCCGAGTACGCCCGGCGCCGCCGGGAGCTGATGCGCATGGCCGGCGGGGACGCGGTGCTGATCCTCGCCGCGGCCCCGGAGCGCATGCGCAACGCCGACGCACCCTGGCCGTACCGGCAGGATTCCGATTTTCACTACCTCACCGGCTTCGACGAGCCGGAGGCCGTACTGGCCTTGCTCCCCGGGCGTGCCCACGGTGAAACCGTGCTGTTCTGCCGCGAGCGCGACGCCGACCGCGAACGCTGGGACGGCGAGCGCATGGGCACCGACCGCGCCGCGCGCGAACTGCGCCTGGACGATGCCTTCCCGATCGACGATATCGACGACATCCTCCCGGGCATGATCGAGGGCCGGGCGCGCGTGTACTGCCATTTCGGCCAGGAACCCGATTTCGACGCCCGCCTGCTCGGTTGGATGCGCCGCTTGCGCACGGCACGGGGAGGTGGCGTCGTACCCAAGGACCTGGTGGCCCTGGGGCATTTGCTGCACGACCTGCGCCTGTTCAAGTCACGTGACGAACTGGCCCTCATGCGCCGTTCCGGCGAGGTGGCCGGTGCGGCCCACCTCGCCGCGATGGCCATCGCCCGGCCCGGCGTGGCCGAGTACGAGGTGGAGGGCGAGATCCTCCGCACCATCCGCGGCCGTGGCGCGGTGCCCGCCTTCCCACCCACCGTGGCTGGCGGTGCCAACGCCTGCATCATGCATTACCAGGCGAACCGCGCCATCCTGAAGAACGGCGACCTGCTCCTGGTCGACGCGGGGGCGGAAGTGGATTGCTACGCCTCCGACATCACCCGCACCTTTCCGGTCGGCGGGCGGTTCAACAAGGAACAGCGCGCGCTTTACGACATCGTGCTCCAGGCCCAGTTGGCGGCGATCGACGCGGTCCGGCCCGGCCGTTCGTTCGGCGATGCCCACGACGCCGCCGTTCGCGTCATCGCGGAAGGCCTCTGCGCGGTGGGCATCCTCCGCGGCGGCGCCGACCGGATCATCGCCGAAGGCAGCTACAAGGCCTATTTCCCCAGCAAGACGGGCCACTGGCTCGGCCTCGACGTCCACGACGTGGGCGACTACCGCATCGACGGCGAACCACGCGTCCTCGAAGAAGGCATGGTCGTCACGGTGGAGCCGGGGATCTACGTTCCCCTGGACGATAAGCGCGTCGACGAGCGCTGGCGCGGCATCGGTATCCGCATCGAAGACGACGTGGTGGTGACGAAGGGCGCTCCGGACGTGATGACGGCGATGGTTCCCAAGTCTCCCGAGGCCCTGGAGCACTGAGCAGGCCTTGTGGAACCCGGCAGACTTTGTCGGAGCCGGCAAACCCTGTGGGAATCGGCGGACCTTTTAGAAATCAGCAGAACGTGTGGGAGCCGCTTCAGCGGCGATCCCGCGGCAGCGGGCAAGGTTGAGGCAAGCCCCATCGCCGACCCCGGGGGGGGCCCCCCCGCGGCGCCCGGTTTTGGGGGTGGGGGGGGCCCCCCCCGGGGCCGGGGGG
>NZ_JBPGXU010000156.1:0-6457 GCF_056755675.1 Luteibacter sp. KNZ12-1A
AGATGTGTATAAGAGACAGGTCGTGGTCCAGGTGGGTGGCGCGGTGAACGATCTTGGCGGTGGCGTGAGCACCGTGGGTGCGGGTACGCCGATCACCCCGATCACGAGCGCCTTGGGCACCACGGTGTCCTTCGTCGGCTCGGGCGTCGAGCAGATCGGCGGGAAGCTCGACGGCGTGCTCGATTCGTCGGCGGCGAACTCGCTGACGCAGGCCCTGAGCGATGCGGTGACGCCGATCGCGGCTGCCCTGGGCGACAGCACGTCGCCGATCTCGTCAGGTAACCTGGTCGCCGCGGTAGGCAATGCTTCGGGTAGCCTGGTCGGTGGAACGAGCGAGGGCATTTCGAGCCTGGGCGCGAGCCTGGCCAGCGCGCCGGTTCCCGGTCAGCTGGGCGGACTCACCTCGACCCTTGGCGGCACGGTGGAAAGTGCGGGCGGAGCACTCGCTCCGTTGAGCACGGGCCTGTCCTCGGGCCTGGGTACCGCCGCCCCGGGTGCGGGTAACACCGTGGGCACCACGCTCGCGGGCGCGACGGGCACGGTCGCCGCATTGGGCGGCACGGTGTCCGGTATCGGTTCGGGCACGCTCTCACCGCTGGCGCCGTTGACCACGACGCTGGGCGGTGCCGTGACGACCATCGGCAACGGTGCGACCGCGGCGGTCAATTCGGGCGGTGCGAAGGCATCGCCCGTCGCGGCTTCCGGGTCACGTGCGCGAGACGGTTGTCCGCGCCATGAGTCAGTTATCAGGGAGAGTCCATGAATCGATGGTTCGGCTGCCTTCTGGGCATGACCGTCGTGTGTTCCTCGCAGGCGCAGGTACGCGCCCCCGCCAATCCCTTGCAGACCCTTCCCCGCACGGAGACGCCGCAGCAGGCACCGTCGGTGAAGGTCAACGTACAGGCGCCCACCCGCGCGCTTGAAGCCTTGCTCGCCAGGCACCTGACGCCGTCGCGCTTCGACGTGACCGGGGTGACGTCGATCCCCTTCGCCGAGGTGGCCGCCGTGTTCGCGCCGATGCGTGGCAAGGATACGACCGTGGGCGAATTGATCGCCGCCGCCGATCGCGTCACCGCCATGTACAAGACCCGTGGCTACGCCTTGTCGTTCGCCTTCGTGCCGAACCAGACGTTCGCCGGTGGCGTGGTGAAGATCCAGGTCGTGGAAGGCTACGTCGCCGACGTCGACGTGCGCGGCGACTCGGGTAACCTGGAGCCGCGCATTCGTGCCATGGCCGCGCATATCGTCGGCGAGCGCCCGTTGCGCCAGGAAACGTTCGAGCGCTACACGCAGTTGCTCGGCCAGTTGCCTGGCCTGAAGGTCGCGGCGAACGTGGCTCCGCCCATGACGACCGATGGTGCGACCAAGCTCGACCTGGACGTGAAGCGGCAACGCTACGACCTGACCTACGGCCTGGACTTCAACCATCCTGGCGTGCAGGGCGTGCTGTCCGTTCTCGAAAACGGCGCGACGCCGCTCGGCGAACAACTGAGTGTTTCCACACTGTTTCCCAACGGTGGAGGGCAGCGCCTGTATTCGGCGGCTTACCTCCAGCCGATCGGCTCGCGTGGCTGGCAGGCCAAACTGGATGCCAGCCGCTATTGGGGCCAGCCCGATACCGACGAACAATTGCCTTCCTACCTCGATCACCGCTTGACCCAGGAGCGGCTCGCGCTTTCGGCGATCTATCCCCTGGTGTTGAGCAACACGCGTCGGGTCAACCTCACGATGGGCATCTACGCGTCGCGCCAGGACGACCGCTATCGCAACGTCGATACCGGGGTGATGCTGGCATTGCAGTCGAGTGTCCGCGTGCTCAATGCGGAACTGTCATGGCTCAAGGTCGGCGAGAAGACTTCGCGGCAGTTCGCTTTCGCCGTCGCGCATGGATTCGACAGCATGGGGGCGTATTCCCGCGCGGTGAGCAACATCGGCGTGCTGGGCATCGCGATGCCCGATGTGAGCTTCACCCGCTACACCGCGAATTTCGGTTGGTCGAAGGAGTGGGCGCACCGGTTCGGTACGGTGCTGCGCGGCACGGGCCAGTACAGCGACGACGCCCTGCCGTCGACGGAGCAGATCAACTTCGGTGGCCCCTCGTTCGCCTATGCCTATGATCCGGGCGACGCGGCGGGCGACAGTGGCTGGGCCGTGTCCGCGGAGGCCAACCGCGGTTTCGTGTCGGGTTCGAAGTGGATCAAGTCCATCGTTCCTTATGTCGCTTACCAGACGGCCCGGGTCTACCTCAACGGGGCCAGGCCGCTCATCGACCGGCTGGATTCCGCGGCCGTTGGCGTGCGAGCCTCGGACAGCAAGCACTATTCGATCGATTTCGCGCTGGCATGGCCGACCGGCGACAAGCCGCCCGAGAGCAACGACCGCGAAAAGCGCTGGAACCTCACCTTCAGTTACAAGCTGATGTAGCGCCCCCCACCGAGCCTTCACGAGAGCGGGGCGAAGATCGTGCGACCCAGCCGCGCGAGCCCCGCCATGCCGCTCTCCCTGCACCCGCCGCCGATCCGTTTCGACGAGGCACTGGAGCGTGTCGAGCCGGACGAGGCCGAAACCATCGAGCAGTTGATCGAGACCCTCACCCGCATCAACCGGACCACGCTGGAACACGAAAAGCACGCGCACCGTTCCGTGCACGCGAAGAGCCATGCCTTGCTCACCGGAGAGCTGATCGTGCCCGGTGACCTGCCACGGGAACTGGCCCAGGGCATCTTCGCGCGAGAGGGGCGTTATCCGCTGGTCATGCGCCTGTCCACCGTTCCGGGGGACGTCCTCGATGACAGCGTCTCCACCCCTCGTGGGATGGCGGTGAAGATCATCGGGGTGGAAGGCGAGCGCTTGCCCGGCAGCGATGGCGACACGACCCAGGACTTCGTCCTGGTCAACGGACCGGTTTTTTCGGCGCCGAACGCGAAACGCTTCGCCAGTTCGCTGAAACTCGTCGCGGCGACGACCGACCGCGCGGAAGGGGCCAAGAAGGCGTTGTCGGCGGTGCTTCGCGGCACCGAACGCGTGATCGAGGCGTTCGGCGGCAAGAGTGCCATCTTGATCAACCTGGGCGGTCAACCCGAGACCCATCCGCTGGGCGACACGTATTACAGTCAGGCGCCGCTGCGTTTCGGCGACTACGTGGTGAAGCTGTCCATCGCGCCGCACTCGCCGAACCTCACCGCGCTGACCGACACCGAGCTAGACCTCGACGGCAAGCGCAACGGCTTGCGCGAAGCGATGGTGGAGCATTTCGCGAGCCAGGGCGGCGAATGGGAGGTGCGCGTGCAGTTCTGCACGGACCCGGAAACCATGCCGATCGAGGATGCGTCGGTGGCGTGGCCGGAGGAGAAGAGTCCTTATATCGACGTGGCGCGTATCGTGCTGCCGCCCCAGCCGGCATGGAACGCCGTCCGGCGCGCGGCGATCGACGACGGCCTCGCCTTCAGTCCCTGGCACGGCATCGCCGCGCACCGTCCGCTCGGTTCGGTGATGCGTGCGCGCCGCGTGGCGTACAAGGTGATGGCGAGGTTCCGCGCGCACCACAACGGGGTGACGATCCGCGAGCCGCGTTCCATCGCCGACCTGCGGATCTAGGGCTTACCAGCCCATGTAATGCCCGCCGTTGATGGCGAGGTTGGACCCGGTGATCCAGCTGGATTCCTCGGCGGTGAGGAAGGCCACGGCATGCGCGATCTCCTCGGGCCTGCCCAGCCTGCCGACGGGAATCTGCGCCACGATCTTCGCGCGGATGTCCTCGGGCACGGCCATCACCAGGTCGGTGCCGACATAGCCCGGCGAGACGGTGTTCACGGTGATGCCGAAACGGGCGTTTTCCTGCGCGAGCGAGATGGTGAATCCGTGCACGCCGGCCTTGGCCGCCGCGTAGTTGGCCTGGCCGTACTGTCCCTTCTGCCCGTTGATCGAACTGATCTGGACGATACGGCCCCACTGCCGGGAGCGCATGCCTTCGATCACCGGACGTGTCACGTTGAAGCAGGCATTGAGGTTGGTATTCACCACCTCGGTCCACTGCTGGTAATCCATCTTGTGGAAGGTGGTGTCCCGCGTGATGCCGGCATTGTTGACCAGGATTTCCACCGGCCCGGCGAGGTCTTCCACCGCGCGGATCATGGCTTCCGCCGAGACGGGATCGGAGACGTCGCCCGGCACCATCACCACGTCGATTCCGTCGCGGATCATGTCCTCGCGCCAGGCCGCGGCGCGGGCCTCGTCGCGGTAGTTGGTGGCGACCCGGTGACCCTGCCGGGCAAGGTAACGCACGATCGCCGTACCGATGCCGCCCGTGCCGCCGGTCACCAGTGCCGTACGCTGCGTGATGCCTTGCTTCATCCTGGCCTGATTCCTGTAATGGCCCGTCGACCGGGCAAACGATTCTTATAGCGTCGGGCTGGAGGTAAGGCTACTGCGGCGTAGCGCCGCAGGTTCGAATCCGTTCAGAGCCTCGCGCAGGAGGGTGGCCGGATCGGCCGCTCCGGCGGCCACCTCGACGCCTAGCCGTCCAAGCGCCCCGTGCAGCGCAGGCAGCGGATCGGCCGGGTCCACGGGCTGCGCGGCCGTCGACTTGGACAGCTTCCGCCCCTCGGCGTCGAGAACCAGGGGCAGGTGCAGGTAACCCGGAAGCGGCAGCCCGAGCAGGCGTTGCAGGTAGATTTGCCGGGCAGTCGACTCGAGCAAATCCGCGCCGCGTACCACGTGGGTCACGCCTTGCTCGCCGTCGTCGACCACGCAGGCCAGCTGATACGCCCAGAAGCCTTCCACGCGACGGATCACGAAATCCCCCGCCACTTCGCGCAGGTTTTCCTCCTGGGGGCCCTGCAGGTCGTCCCGCCATCGGATCGTGAGGTCGGGCGTGCGCAGCCGCCATGCCGGGGGGCGCGAGGGATCGGCCGGTGCGACGCAATGGCCGTCGCGGTGGATGCCTCCATGGGCGGCGAGGTCGGCCCGGCTGCACCAGCAGGGAAACACGTGTCCCTCCCGGCGGAGCCTTTCGAACGCCGCTTCATACAGGTCGCCTCTGAGCGACTGGTAGACCGGTGGCCGGTCGGGCGGCATGCCGAAGGCATCCAGGGCGGAAAGGATCGCGGCAGCCGATCCGGGAACCTCGCGTGGGGGATCGATGTCTTCGATCCGCACGAGCCATTCCCCACCGGCGTGGCGAGCGACCAGCCAACTTCCCACGGCGGCCACGAGCGAGCCGAAATGCAGGGCGCCGGTGGGGGAGGGTGCGAAGCGTCCGCGGTAGCGTTGGCGTGTCATCGGGAAGCGGGTTGAGAGGTTTCTCATTGGTCGTGCGGCGCCGGGGGCACAGTTTAGGCGATGCCGGTGTCCGGCCGCCCGCATCGGGACGGCTTTCCGTTGGGAGCCGGGGCTTCCGGCATTGAATGTTCAGCGTTCGCCCCGAAAACTTGTACCAGGCGGCGCCATACGCCAGCCGCCATGAGAGAGACTAGCCATGTTCAAACGTATTGCTTTGTTCGTCGCGACCAACCTCGCGGTCATCGTCTTGCTCACCAGCGTCTGCCATGTGCTGGGGATCGACCAGTGGGCCGCCCAGCGCGGCATGGGTATCGGCGGGTTGATCGTCTTCGCGTCCGTGTTCGGCATGGGCGGTGCCTTCGTGTCACTGGCCATCTCCAAGTGGATGGCGAAGATGTCCACGGGCGCCAAGGTCATCACCGAGCCGCGCAACGAGTCCGAGCGCTGGCTGCTCGAGACGGTGCGCCGCCACGCCGAGAAGGCGGGTATCGGCATGCCCGAGGTGGCGGTGTACGACGCCCCGGAAATGAACGCCTTCGCCACCGGCATGAGCCGTAACAACGCCCTGGTGGCGGTGAGCACGGGCCTGCTCCAGCAGATGGACCGCGAGCAGGTCTCGGCCGTACTCGGCCATGAGATCGGCCACGTCGCCAATGGCGACATGGTCACCCTGACCCTCATCCAGGGCGTGCTCAATACCCTGGTGATCGTGCTGGCCCGCGTGGTCGGCCGCGTCGTCGACAGCTGGCTGAGCGGTGGCCGCGATCGCGACGGCGAGGGCGGCATGGGCTACTTCGTGGTGGTGATGGTCCTGCAGATCGTGTTCGGCCTGTTCGCCTCGATCATCGTCATGTGGTTCTCGCGCTGGCGCGAATTCCGCGCCGACGCGGCGGGTGCCAACCTGGCCGGCCGGGCCTCGATGATCTCGGCCCTCCAGCGGCTGTCGGCCAACCACGGCGACACGACGCTGCCGCAGACGATCCAGGCCTTCGGCATTTCGGGCCATCTCGCCACGGGCCTCAAGCGCCTGTTCATGAGCCATCCGCCCATCGAGGAGCGGATCGCGGCGTTGCAGAACGCGCGCTGAGGCTGGCTGACTCGCCGACAGGGTCGGCTCCCACCAGAACGGTACACCGCATTCCGGACGGAGCCGCGGCCTGCCTGGTGGGAGCCGACC
>NZ_JBPGXU010000157.1:0-6084 GCF_056755675.1 Luteibacter sp. KNZ12-1A
GAAGACGGCTGGCGCGGGGCCGGGGATGGGCGGATACTTCGCGCCACTCAAGCCGATCGACCGCCGATGTCCGTGGATGCCAACGTAGGAAACGATGTCTTCGACCGCATTCTGTCGGCCTCGGGACCGCTGGTCGCCCTGAAGACGAACGACCCGGCCCTGCTGGTCGAGCAATTCCGCCTGGTCGCCCGGCGCACCGGACAGGCCGTCTACCTGTGGCGCCATGCCGAGGGGCTGGTGAGCCTGCGCGACGCGCAGATGCGCGTGCCGGGCTGCCTGCGCCTGGGTGACGCCCTGCGCTACATCTCGCAGAGCCTCCACTTCGGCGTGTACCTCCTCGACATGCCCGCCGGCGTGCCCAGCGCCACCGACGGTGCACTTTTACGGCAACTTTCGCGCGCGCAGACCGGGCACGTGCGCCGGGTCGTGCTGCTCGGCGCGAGCCCCAGCCTGCTCGCCACCTTCGAGAACGACGTGGTGCGCGTGGAAGCCGACTGGCACGCGCGCTCGGCGGCACCCCGGTTGCGCGACGGCCGCTGGGTGGTCTGAGCGGATGGCTGGCATGAAGGAATCCATCGGCGTGCTCATCTTCACGCCGCGGCGGGATATCCGCCGTGCGGTCTTCGATGCGCTCGACATGGACGGCGACTTCGTGCTGCTGAGCGCGCGCGATGCCTCCCAGCTGGAAGCGCTGCTCGCCGACGCACCGCCCTTGCACGTGGCCGTGTTCGGCGCGGATGGCAGCGCGGACATGGCCCAGGGCCTGCGCATCCTGCGCGCCTCGCCGAGATATGCCTCGGTACCGGTCGTCCATGTCGTCGACGACCATCCGGGCGTGGCGCCGGATGGCGCCGTGGACTGGTTGCGTGAAGGCGCCATCGGTGTCGAGCTGGCGCAACGGGTGCGCGCGGCCGTTCGTGGGCCGGCACCCGTGACCGGTCCCGAACCGCCGGACTGGCGCTTCGCCTTCGATGCCGGCGCGGCCTGGGTGATCGCCTCGACGCCCGGCGGATGCGTCGTCGAGAGCGGTGCGGCGATGGACCGGCTCTTCGCCGGCGACGGGCCCGTGCAAGGGCGCCTGCTGGCGGAGATGTTCACGATGGCGGACGGCACGGCATGGCCGGTGCCCGACGGCGACGGCCTGGCTTGCACCCTGCGCCGTCGTGACGGCGGCGAGATAGGGGGCGAGGTCGACGTTCGCCATATCCTCGACCGTGGCGAACACCGCGTCGCCGTCGGTTTCCGCGACATGCGCGCGGTGGACATGGCGGAGCGCGCACTGTCCCTGCTCGCCGTGCTGGACGCCTGTTCCAGTGACGACGAAGGGATGGGCGAGGCCGCGGCGATGCTCGCCGATGCCCTCGAACTCGATGTCGTGGCCGTGTGGGCGGCACTTCCCGAAAGTGAATACGGCCCCGAGGTGCTGGCGCGGATATGGAACGGGCCTGGTCCCGTCGAGTGGCCCGACGCCTCCGACCTGCCGTTGCTCAAGGTATGCCTGGGCGGCGAGACGCTGTCGCGGCTCGGTACCGGCGAGGACGCACCGGCGACCGATCCCCTCATCGACGCGCTGGGCCTGCGTTCCTACGTATTGCTGCCCCTCCTGGACGAGCGCCGCAGCGTGCTCGGCGCCTTGCTCGCCGGCCGCCGGCGGCCGGGGGGCGATGCACGTGTCCTCGGGCCCGCGTTGCGTGCGGCCACCGCCCGCTTCGCCTCCGCACTCGAGTTGCGCCGTGCGCGTGAGCAAGGCCGGGTACGTGGGCTCATCGACATGCTCACGGGACTGCCGAACCGGCTGCTCTTCAACGACCGGCTCGAGACCACGATCCGCGAAGCGGAACGTACGGGCGAATGCTTCGCCACGCTGCTGGTCGACCTCGACCGCTTCAAGGGCATCAACGAGACGCTGGGCCACGGCGTGGGCGACCAGGTGCTCACCGCCCTGGCCAAGCGCCTGCGCGCCAGCGTGCGTGCCTCCGACACCGTCGCGCGCTATGCGGGAGACGAGTTCACCCTGATCCTGCGCCATATCATCAAGCGCGACGACGTGCTGCGCATCGCCGAAAAAATCGTGCAGGCCATGGAGGTGCCGTTGTCGCTGGAGGACGGTTCCGAACTCCAGGCGACCATCTCCGTCGGCATTTCGTTCTTTCCCGATGACGCCGTCGAGGGCGAACTGCTCCTGCGCCATGCCGACGAGGCGATGTACGGCGCGAAGAGCCTGGGCCGCAACAACTACCAGATCTACGCCGCCAACGTGGATGCCGCGCAGCAACAGCAGGCCGAGTTGAAGGTTCGCCTGCGCCACGCGGTACGCAACGACGAACTGCGCGTGTTCTACCAGCCGCAGGTCGATGCCGTCACCGAGGACATCATCGGCATGGAGGCGCTGGTCCGCTGGGAACATCCCGAACTGGGCATGATCAGCCCGGCGTTCTTCATCCCGCTGGCCGAGGCGAGTGGCTTGATCGTGCCGATCGGCGAGTGGGTCCTGCGCACGGCCTGCGCGCAGGCCCGGGCATGGGAGGCGCGATACGGGCTGGGCTTGCGGATCGGCGTGAACCTGTCGGCGGTGCAACTCATGCAGCAGAACCTCGCGGCCGTCGTGGCCTCCGCGCTCCAGGACACGGGGCTGGATCCTCGGCAACTCGAGCTCGAGGTCACGGAAAGCATCAGCGTGAAGACCGTGCCGCACCTGGTCGAGACGCTCGACGCGCTGCATGCGATGGGCTGCGGCATCGCCATCGACGATTTCGGCACCGGCGCGGCCTCGCTCGACTACCTGCGCCGGCTGCCGGCCGACCGGATCAAGATCGACCAGAGCTTCGTCCGCAATATCGGCGTGGACCCCGACGACGAAGCCATCGTCCGCGCCACCATCGACATGGCCCACCGGCTCAAGCGCGGGGTGGTGGCCGAGGGCGTCGAGATCGAGCAGCACCTGCAGTTCCTGCGTGCGAACGGCTGCGACGAATTGCAGGGGTACCTGTTCTGCCGGCCGCTGCCCGTGCCCAGCTTCGAGAAGCTGCTGGCCGAGCGCGAACGCCTGGTGAGCGAAGGGCAGGCCATCCCGGCCTGATACCCTGTGGGAGTGGGGCTCCGCTTGAGGTCCCGGTTCGGGCCCGCATGTCTCCCCGTGGGGACGACCCCGGACCGTCCACAATGAACTTGCACGGCGCCCGCATGTCTCAGCTGCGCCCGCGACTGGCCCCGATAGAGTTGAGGAGACGGCCCGGATGGGCGAAAACGAATTGGATCAAGCACTTGTCGAACGGGTGCAGCAAGGGGATCGCCGCGCCTTCGACCTGCTGGTCCGCAAGTACCAGCACAAGGTCATCGCGCTGATCTCGCGCTACGTGCACGACCGGACCGAGTGCGAGGACATCGCCCAGGAGGCCTTCGTGCGCGCGTGGCGCGCGTTGAAGTCCTTCCGCGGCGAGAGCGCTTTCTATACCTGGCTGTACAAGATCGCCGTGAACACGGCCAAGAACCACCTGGTGGCCATGGGCCGCCGCCCGCCCACCGGCGATATCGACATCGAGGACGCCGTCTACGTGCCGGGGGCCACCCGGATGCACGAAAGCGCCACCCCCGAGCGCGAAATGATGCGCGAACAGGTGGAACAAACGGTGTTTTCCACTGTCCAAGCCTTGCCCGAAGAGCTTCGGGCCGCGATTACCCTGCGCGAGGTGGATGGCAAGAGCTACGAGGAGATTGCCGTCATCATGGACTGTCCCATCGGAACCGTCCGTTCGCGTATTTTCAGGGCTCGTGAAGCCATCGACCAGAAACTGCGGCCGCTGTTGTCCGACCGCGAGGACCACAACCCATGAGCGAAGCCAATCGGGAAATTCTCTCCGCCGGTATGGATGGAGAGCTGTCACGGGAGGAAATCCGCTTCCTGCTACGTCGTCTCGAGGCCGATCCGGTCCTCGCCGACACGTGGGCGCGCTTCCACGTGGCGCGTGACGGTCTGCGCAAGCAGGGCGCGCCGCTGGTCTCCGGCGATTTCGCCAGCCGGGTCATGGCGGCCATCGAGGCGGAGTCCGTCGCCGCGGCCGCCCCGCGCCGCCGCTGGTTGCAGTGGTCGGCGGGTGGCGCCATCGCCGCCAGTGTCGCGGTCGCCGCGTTGATGATCTCCCAGCCCGCCGGCAACCGCCCGGGCACGGCGGATATCGCCCAGCACGCACCCACGGTCGGAGATTCCCCGGTGGCCGATGCCACGCCCGCGCCTGCCGCGGCACCGGTCGCGCCGCAGTGGCTCAGCGGTGGCAGCATGGCATCCCAGTTCACCCAGAAGGCCGCCTTCGACAGTTCGGAAGACGGCGGAGCCGCGGCCTATCTGCCGCGTTCGACGCCTTATCAGATTCAACGCGCCCGGGCCGCCACAGCCCCGGAAGGCAATGGCTATATGCTGATGGTCCGTCCCGACGGTACCCGGTATGTGCAGCCGGTCGCCGTGCCGCAGGCTCGTTGAGCCGCGGCCGCATGTTCCACGCGCGCCTGACGTCCCCAGGCGCGCTTACTCTCTGAGGTTCCAGTAACGATACGTGCGGGGTCATTCCTCGCACGGGCAGCCGTGGTTAGGTAAAAAGGAGGAAATCGATGGCTCTCTGGCATGCACGCGCGCTACTCGGTGGCGCACTGCTCTTGGTAACGGCGGGCGCGCAGGCGCAATCGTTACCGGATTTCACTGGCATCGTCGAAAAGAACGCGCCCGCCGTGGTTCACGTGGAGGCGAAGACCACGGGCGCGGCCCGCAAGGCGCGCGGCCCCGACGCGGCTCCCGACGACCAGGAAGAACTGCTGCGGCGCTTCTTCGGCATGCCGGGCATGCCCATGCCACCGCGTGAGCAGACCTCGCTGGGTTCGGGCTTCATCATTTCCGCGGATGGCTACATCCTCACCAACGATCATGTCGTCGACGACGCCGACGAGGTGAAGGTCCGCCTGCAGGATCGCCGCACTTTCACCGCGAAGGTCGTCGGCAAGGATCCCCAGTACGACATCGCCTTGTTGAAAGTGGACGGCGGTGCGTTGCCTACGGTCGCCATCGGCGATTCGCGCAGCGTGAAGCGGGGCCAGTGGGCCCTCGCCATCGGCTCGCCGTTCGGCCTGGACGCCACCGTGACCCACGGCATCATCAGTGCCGTCGGCCGCAACCTCGGCAGCGGCGACCAGCCGTATACCTCCTTCATCCAGACGGACGTGCCGATCAATCGCGGCAATTCGGGTGGGCCGCTGTTCAACCTCCAGGGCCAGGTCATCGGCGTGAACTCGCAGATCTACTCCACGTCGGGCGGTTACCAGGGCCTTTCGTTCTCGATCCCGATCGATGTCGCGATGAACGTCGTGCAGCAGATCAAGGAGAAGGGTTATGTGTCGAGGGGCATGCTCGGCGTCACCGTGCAGCCTGTCGACCAGTTCGTGAAGAATCTCGACCTTCCCGACGCCAACGGCGCCCTCGTGGCGCAGGTCACCCCTGGAAGCGGCGCCGACAAGGCCGGTATCAAGCAGGGCGACGTCATCCTCTCGTTCAACGGCACGCCGATCACCCAGTCGCCTGACCTGCCGCCCCTGGTCGGCATCACCAAGCCGGGTTCCATGGCGAAGGTGGAGATCCTGCGCGACCACAAGAAGCAGGTGCTCGACGTCAAGGTCGGCGAGCTGCCGCGCGACAAGAGCGCCCTGGCCGCCGCGGCCGGTGGCGACGAAGGATCGGCCGGCGGTTCGGCCGCGGCCCTGGGCATGTCGGTGCAGGACATCGATGCCTCGGCCCGCGCGGAACTCGGCCTGAAGGCGGGCGAGGGCGTCGTGGTCAGCCGGATCACCGGGCGCGCCGCGGCGAGTGCCGGCCTGCAGCCGGGGGACGTGGTCCTCATGGTCAACCAGAAACGTGTCGGCAGCGCCACCGCCTTCCGCGATGCCGTGAAGGGCATCAAGCCCGGCGATACGGCGATGCTGCTGGTCCGTCGCGACGATTCCACCCGCTTCGTCGGGGTCACCGTCCCCAGCGAGCGCTGAGGCCCGGCGGGCCGCCGCTGGGGGGGGGTCGGCCTTCCATGCGATAATGCGGGATTCGCG